>NZ_JBHYDW010000011.1:0-60054 GCF_051860475.1 Elioraea sp.
GAGCGCGGCGGACAGCGGGTGAACCGCGACGGAGCGGCCGGCCCCGCAGGACCGGCCGCCCGTTCATGCGTAACGTCGCGGATCAGGCCGGATACTTGAACTCCGGCAGCGCGCGCAGGCTGTCACGGGTTGCGTTCGGCAGCGTGATGTTGCCCTCGCTGTCGATGGTGAGGCGCTCGAACGGCACGGCCACCAGCCTGGCGCCGATGCCGAGGAAGCCGCCGACCGAGAGCACCGCGACCGGCACGCGCTCGTCGCGGCTGATGATCAGGTCGTCGATCGAGCCGATGCTCTCGCGCTCGCTGTTGCGCACGGTCGCGCCGACCACCTTGGAGGCGCGCATGCCCGAGGCGGCGATCGCGGCCGGATCGACCTCGCGCGGCTCGGCAGGCATCGCCTGGGACGGCATCGCCGGCGTGGTCGGCATCGCCTGCGACGGGGTTGCGGGTGCGATGCGCTCGGGAACCGTCTGGCCGGTCGCCGCCGGGCCAGGGATCGTCGGCGCCGCGGGGTCGGGCGTCGCCTGCTGCGCGAGCGCGGGCGTGGCGATCACGCCGGCCAGCAGCATGGCCTTGAGGGTGTCGTTCAGTCGCATGGTCCACTCCTTCCGTGGGTCGTCTGGACCGTCGGGCGGACGTTGATGCGCCTGCCCACGATCTGACCAGTGAACGGCGCCAGGAGCATCCGGTTTCGTGCTCCTCGCGCGACTGCCGTGCTCGCGAGCAGTCGCACCGTGCCGTCGCGCCGCCGCGACGACGGCGGGCGAATGCGGTTCCGGAGGTGGTGGCGAACGCAGGGAGGTCGGCCGCCGGGGAGGTCGGCATGGCGCAGGCTTGGCGGGCCATGCCTGCGGCCGGCCTCAGCGGATGGAGGCCGGCCCAGGTATCGCGTCAGACGTGGCGGATCACGAGGCCGGGTACTCGAACGCTGCCAGCGCGCGCAGGCTGTCACGCGTGGCCCCTGACAACATCACCTTGCCCTCCTTGTCGATCGTCAGACGCTCGAACGGCACGGCGACAAGCCTGGCGCCCATGCCAAGGAAGCCGCCGACCGACAGAACCGCGACAGGGACGCGGTCGTCGCGGGTGATGATCAGGTCATCGACCGTGCCGATGCTCTCCTCCTGCTCGTTGCGCACCGTCGCGCCGATCAGTTTGGAGGCGCGCTGCCCGGCTGCGATCGCTGCGGCGGAGGCCACACGTGGCGTGGCCGTCACCATGCCGGTCGACGACGGTGCCGGCATTGCCTGGCTCGGGATCGCCTGGCTCGGTGTGGTCTGTCCCGGTGCAGTCCGGCCCGGCACCGCCTGGCTCGGCATCGCCTGGCCGGTGGTGGGTGACGACGGCGTTACGCCCGGTGAAGTCCGGCCCGGCACCGCCTGGCCGGTGGTGGGAGACGACGGCGTCACGCCCGGCGCGGCCTGACTCGGCATCGCCTGGCCGGTGGTGGGTGACGACGGCGTCACACCCGGTGCGGCCTGACTCGGCATCGCCTGGCCGGTGGTGGGCGACGACGGCGTCACGCCCGGTGTCGCCTGCTGCGCGATCACCGGGGTGGCAATCACGCCGGCAACCAGCATCGCCTTCAGAGTGGTGTTGAAGCGCATGATCGGAGTCCCTTTTTCTCGCCCTGTGAGGTCGGGGGTTGTCTCGATCGAAAGCGGAAATCGGTTGAGACCGCAAACGATCTGGAAGGACAACCCGGCCGGCGCCGACAGGTTCCGCCCCGCTGGCGGTCCTGTCATGCTTGCGCCACGATGTCGCGCCGTCCGCGTACACCGCACCAGTATCCGACCGAAGCCGTGCTTCGCGAGGCGGCACTCGCGCATCTCGCTCGCTTTTCGGCCACGCGCGCCGGGCTGCTGCGGGTGCTGACCAACCGGATCGCGCGCTGGGCACGCGACGCCGACCTCGCCGCGGAGGACCGCGCGACGGCGATCACGACGGCGCGTGCGGCCGCCGAGGCGGTGGTGGATCGGCTCGTGGCCGTCGGCGCGGTGGACGACGCGGCGTTCGCGCAGGCCCGCGCGCGCCGGCTTGCGCGCGCGGGACGGTCGGCACCGGCGATCGCGGCGCATCTCGCTGGCAAGGGCGCGGGCGATGTCGCCGGAGAGGCGATCGACGCCGCCTTTCCCGATCGCGACGCGCAACTCGCCACGGCGCTGATCGCCGCCCGCAAGCGGCGCATCGGCCCCTACGGCCCGCCCGACCCGCCGCCGGAGGCGCGCCTGAAAGCGCTCGCCGCGCTGGCCCGCGCCGGGTTCTCGCGCGCGATCGCCGAGGCGGCCCTGGCGATGGACCCCGACGAGGCCGAGGCCCGCATCGCCGCGTTCCGCCGCTGATGCGCGTCGTCGCGACCGGCGAGGGGTTCCGCCGCGGCGTCCGCGCGACGGTCCCCCTGACGGTCGGGCTGGTTCCGTTCGGCCTGGTCGTGGGCGTGCTGGCCCAGGCGCAGGGACTGTCGGCGCTGGAACAGGCGCTGATGAGCGCGGTCGTCTTTGCCGGCTCCTCGCAGATCCTGGTGCTCGAGCTCTGGACCGATCCGGCGCCGGTCACCTCCGCCACGCTCGCGGCGTTGGCGGTGAACGTCCGTTTCGCGCTGATGGGACCCTCGCTCGCTCCATGGATCGACGCACTCAAGGGTCCGCGGAAATGGGCGATGGTCGGCACGATCGTCGATCACGGCTGGGCGCTCGCGCTCGCCGAGATGCGAGCGGGCCGGCACGACGCGCTGTTCTATCTCGGCTCGGTGGCGACGCTCTGGAGCGCGTGGCTGGTGACGACGGTGGTCGGCCATGCGCTCGGCACCGCCGTCGCGCTGCCGCGCGGGCACCCGCTGTTCTTCGCCGCGCCGGCCTGCTTCATCGCCCTGCTCGTGCCGATCTGGCGCGGCCGTGGCGACGCCGCCCCCTGGGCGGTCGCGGCTGCGGTCTCGCTCGGCGTCGGCCCGCTGCTGCCGAACCCGGCGCTCGCCGTGGTGGCGGGCGCGGTGGCAGGCAGTCTTGCTGGTGCGCTGCGCGACACGGCCGGCGGGGCAGGGCGGCCGTGACCCTCGATCCGGTCACGCTCGCCGCCATCCTGGGCATGGCGCTCGCGACCTTTGCCTGCCGGGCATCGGGCTACGTGGTGCTCCGGCGAGTGCAGCCGGGCCCGTTCCTGCGGGCCTTCCTCGGCCACGTGCCGGGCACGCTGTTCGTCGCCTTCGCCGCGCCGGCGGTGGTGCGCGAGGGCTGGCCCGGGTTCGTCGGCGCCGCGGCGACGCTGATCGTCATGCGCGCCACCGGCTCGACGCCGGCGTCGCTGTTGGCAGGGGTGGCGGTGTTCTGGCTGGCGCGCACGCTCGCGTAGCGCTGCGAGCGGACGCGCGATCCGGCTGCGTCCCTACACTGGTTTGGCCTTGGTAATGCAGCAATGATCGCGCCGCAGGCCGCGGTCCCGCAGGAGCGCTGAAGTCCTATCACGGGAGCATCCTAGGCATTCCAGAATTCCTATGTTGCAGAATGCAGTCCGTATTACGGAGCTCGATGTCGTTCCTCAGCCAGACCTTGGTCGCCCTCGTTGTCTACCGTTTCTGGGGTTCATGATTTTATCGTCCAGCGATGAAGCTGTGAGATAGGCAGGACCGGGTTCACACCACCCGGGCGTGCTCCCGCCGACCGGGCCTTCGGCCCTCCAAGCGTCAAGAGGAAAGCGGCGTTGTCGTTCCAGCACGTCCGTGTCGTGTACAAGGTCCTCGTGCTCGTCGGACTGCTGGTGACGGCCACGGCTGCCGTCGCCATCACCGGCACGATCAGCCTCGGCCGTCTTGCCCTCAACATCGAGCGGGTCCAACAGGCCGAGAAGGCCGCGACCGCCGCCGCGCTGACGTCCGAATGGCTGCGCGAGCGCGAGGTTGCCGAGCGCGTGCTCGCCGCGAACCCGACGCCGGAGCAGGTCGCCGCGGCCGAGCAAGAGATCGCTGGGCGCACCGACCGGATCCAGCGGACGCTGGGTGAACTCCGCCAATCGGCGGGCGCCGCGGCATGGGCCCCGCTGCAGCAGGCAGAGACGGCGGTGCGCGCCTATCAGGATGCGGCCTCCGGCTCCGGGGCGGCGCAGGTGCAGGGTGCGGCGGCCGAACTCAGCCGCGACGCAGAGACGCTCCGCGCCGAGGCGAGCGCTTCCTCACAGAGATGGAGGCCGCCTGACCGGGCGATCCCGGGACGACGGGGGCGAAGGGGGCCGCAAGGCCCCCTTCGCGCATCCCCCGGGAACGGGGATCAGGTCGTGGCGGGGCGACCCGGCGCGGCCAATCTGCTTCGGCATGGCCCGCCCGCCGCCTCGGCCGAGGCGCCGCAGCCGCCGGCGGCTCTCGCGGATCGGGGGGTGTTCAGGACAGGCGCGTCACCGCGGCAGCGCGGCCACCGCCTGGCGCAGCGCCGCCGGATCAAGCGGCAGATCGCGCCGCACCACGCCCTGACCGCCGAGCGAGGGCAAGGCGTCTCCCGCCACCATCACCTCGAGCCCGCCGGCATTGCCCGTGGTCATCATCAGGCCAGCGCGCTCCGGTACCCGGTAGGTCTCGCCCGGGCGCAGCACGCGGTTGAACAGCACCGAGCCGGAGCCGCGCTCGCGCACCTGGATCCAGGTATCGGCGCGGGCGCGCAGCAGTACGCGACCGGCCTCCGATCCGGTGGCGCCGTAGCTCGCGGGTTCGCCCGGCGGCGGCTCGGCGGGGGTAGCGGGGGGTGCGGCCTCGGTCGGCGCGCCGGCCACCGGCGTGGCGTTGGCGGCAGAGGGATCCGGCCGGCGCGCCGGCAGTAGGCTCTGCGGCGTCACCGCAGGACCCGTGGGCCAGGCGCCGGTCGGCGGCAGCGTGACGGCCGGGGCCGGCGGCAGCGCGGCCAGCGGCGGCTCGACGGCCCGCGGGTTCTCAGTCGGGTCGACCGGGACAGGGGAGGCCGGGAGCGGGGCGGCAGGCGGCGCATCGCGCGCAGTCATCGCCGGCGCCGCAGGCGCACCTGGCGGGACCGGAACCGCGGGCGGCGACGTCAGCGTCGTCTCGATCCGGGCCAGCCGCTCGGGCAGGGCAGGCACCACGTCGGCGAGGCGCTGGCCGGTGTCGGTCAGGTAGTACCAGCCGCCATAGAGGGCTGCGGCCAGCATCACGCCAACGACCACCAGCGCACCGGCAGGCACACCCCGCTCGGGCACCGGAGCGGGGAAGGTCAGCTCCGGCTTGCGCTTGGCGGCGAGCCCCGTCTCGGCCCGGTAGCGCCGCGAGACCTCCTCCGCGTCGAGGCCGAGAGCGGCGGCATAGCTGCGGACAAAGCCGATGGCATAGGCGGGGGCGGGCAGCGCGTCGGCCCGTCCGTGCTCGATCGCGTCGAGATAGTCCCGCCGGATCCTGAGCGCGGCCGAGACGTCGTTCAGCGAGAGGCCGTGGCGCATCCGCGTGGCGCGAAGCAGCCCGCCGACCGCCGAGGGCGCGGCCATGGTCAGCGTCGTCGGATTCTCGATCAGAGTCGTGTGTCCGTCGTGATGCACCAGCCTGATCCTCGGTGCGCGTCAGCCCTGGCAGCGGGGCCCCCGACCCGACACCAGTGCACGCTATTGTCTATCGCGAGTGAGGGGGCGCACGCCAGCGTTAACCGTCAATGGTTGATTTCCCGGAAACTGCGTGACGTTCCAGGCACGCTTTGTGCGGTGCAGCCCTGCCGGAATGGCGCGACTCCAGGCGCGCCGACCCCGACGCACCGGCCCCCGCGCGGAGCGGGCGGCGGGGGGCTGCCCGCCGCCCGCCCGGGCAGTCGGACCGGCGCGTGTTCGTGTAGAGCGCCCGCGTGCCGACCGAGGCCGAGCGGCCATAGCACACCACCCAGTCGCCGGCGTTGTTGATGCCGCCCGCGCCGGGCCCGCCCGGCAGCGCCGAGGAGGGGAAGGACGCGCCGTTCTCGATGTCGCGCTTGGAGATGTCGTCGGGCGCGTGGCGCACCGCCTGCACGCTGCTCAGCAGCATGGTGCCGAGGAAGGTCGTGCGGCTGTAGCTCGCGATCCAGTCGCCCTGATCGTTGATGCCGACCGCGGCGGCCGTGAGCGGGACGGCGTTGTAGGTGATCCGCTTGCTCGCCCAGGACCGCTTCTCGCCGACGAAGGTGCTGACGCTGTAAGTTGCGACCCACTGGCCCTCGGCGTTGATCGCGACGTCGCCGGCGACGTTGCGCCGCGGATACGTCACCATCTTGCTGCTCGACGAGGTGCGGTAGCCGACGAAGGTGGACTTGCTGTAGTTCACGATCCAGTCGCCCGACGCATTGATCGCGACCGCGGACCGCGCCGGCGCGACCTCGTTGTAGGTCACCATCTTGCTCGACGAGGAGCGCTTGAAGCCGACGAAGGTGGACTTGCTGTAGCAGGCGATCCAGTCGCCGCGGTCGTTGATGGCGACCGAGCCCGGCGTGGTGCGTCGGTCATAGGTCACCATCTTGCTCGCCGACTCGCGGCGGAACCCGACGAAGGTGGACCTGCTGTAGTTCACGATCCAGTCGCCCTCGGCGTTGATGTCGACCGAGGAGGCGGCCAGCGCCACCGCGTTGTAGGTCACCATCTTGGTCGAGGACGAGGTTTTGAACCCGACGAAAGTGGACTTGCTGTAGCAGCAGATCCAGTCGCCCCGATCGTTGATCGCGACGTCGCCGGCGACTGCGGGCACCGCGTTGTAGGTGACCATCTTCTTCGACGAGGCGGTCTTGTGGCCGACGAAGCAGGACAGGCTGTAGACGCAGATCCAGTCGCCGCCCGCGTTGATCGCCACTGCCCCGGGTGTGGTGCGGCGCGGATAGGTCACCATCTTCTTCGCCGTGCCGACACCCTGCCCGACGAAGGTGGAGCGGCTGTAGCAGGCGATCCAGTCGCCGCTGTCGTTGATCGCCACCGCCGGGCGGGCATTGGCGACGCTGTCGTAGGTGACGCGCTTGGACCAGAACGAATTGCGGTAGCCGACGAACACGCTCTTGCTGTAGCCGACGATCCACCAGCCGGTGCTGCTGATCGCGACCGAGGCGCCGATCGCCGGCACCGAGCCGTAGCGCACCGCCTTCCACAGCCCGATCGTCGCGTTCATCGCCTTGTTCGCGTCGATCCGGCCGTTGCCGTAGCGGTTGTCGGAGGTGTCGGTGCCGGCCGGCAGGATCGTGGTCTCGCGCAGGAGCTCGTAGAGCTGCCGCGGCCCGATGGTGCGGTTGCGCGCGAGCAGCAGCGCCGCCACGCCGCCGACCAGCGGCGTGGAGAACGAGGTGCCGGTGGGCGAGGCGTAGCCCGAGGCACCCGAGGTCGTGCGGATCGACACGCCCGGCGCCATCACGTCGAGCCACGGCCCGTAGTTCGAGGTCGTGCGACGCGTGTCATCGGCCTCGGTGTTGCCGACCGCGAGCGTGCGTGAATTCTTCGCCGGCCACTGGTCGTAGGGGATCGACTGGGTCGGGTTATTGGCGTTGCCCGAGGAGGCGATGATCGGCACGCCGGCCTCGAAGGCGTAATCGACCGCGTCGCCGAGCGCGGAGGGCTCGTTATCCACCTTGGCGGGTGAGCTGGTGACGATCACATCGGCACCCTCGTCCACCATGCACTCGATCGCGGCCGCGCTGGTCGTGCCGCCGCCGGCCTTGATGCCCATGAAGCGCGCGTTCCAGCCGGCACCCGCCACGCCGGTTCCATTGTCGGTGACGGCCGCGCACACGCCCACCACCTGCGTGCCGTGCTCGCCGCTGACCGCATCGCCGTCGCCGTCGCAGGGTGTGGCGACGTAGTTGCCGGAGAGGTCGGGGTGGCCGGTGCGCACGCCGTTCGAGTCGTAGACGCCGATGATCACGCCGCTGCCCTTCGAGCGCGTCCAGGCGCCCTCGATGTTCACCTGCGGCAGATGCCACTGCGTCCCGTTCGTATAGTCCGGGTCGTCCGGGGTGTCCTGGTCGGTCGCGAGCTCAGGGTCCTCCTCGACCCGTTCGATCTCGGGCAGCGCCATCAGCGCCGCCGCGACCGCGCGCAGGTCGGTCTTCTCGGGGAACTCCGCGATCAGGCGGCGGTCCATGCGCACGCGCACCAGGCGTTCGAACCGGCGTCGGCCGGTCGTGGAGCGGACCGAAAGGGCGCCGAACTTCTTCAGTACGGCATCGAGCGTCTCGATGCCGGAGTCCTTCAGCACCGCGGGCAGGCGTTCGGTGCGGCTCGCGGCGATGCGCTCGCGCGTGGCCTCGGCGGCCCTGGGCGCGAGCGTGATCACCAGGCGGCCCGGAACGGAGCCACCGGCAGGCGTCTTGATGTCCTCGCTCATCGGACTACTCCCCCCTCGGAGACGTTTCGCGTTCGCTCGCGCCGGCCTCGCTGGCGGTGGCCGGGCTCGTCGCCTCGGACCCGCTCGCGGCGACCGCGCGGAGCCCGTCGATGGTGAGTTCGATGCGCCGCAGTTCGCCCTGCAGCCGCGCCACCTCCACTGCCGGATCGAGCGCCTCGTCGGCGGCCGCCGCCTCGATGGCCTCGTCGACAGCGCGGAACTCGCCGGACACGGGCGCAAGCGCGTCGTCGAGCGCGCCGGCGATCCCGCCCTGCAGCTCGGCGAGCGTCGCGCGCAGCACCGCGCCCTCGACCGGCGCGGCGGTCGCGCGCGCCAGCGTCTCGATCGCCATCTCGGCCTTGCTCCAACGCTCCTTGAGCGCGGCGAGCATCGCGGTGATCCGGTCCGCGTCGAGCGTGAGCTCCTCGGCGGCGAGCGGCAGATCCTCGTCGCGCGCGAGTGCAGGGGCGTCAGCCTCGGCGAGCGCGCTTCGGCCGGGCGCGCTCTCGTCCGCGGTCAGCGGCGTCACACGCCTGAGCATGTCCTCGAGCGCCGCGCGGTCGAGCGAGAATCCGGCGGGCAGCAGGCGCTTGACCGGCGCCTCGGCGAGCACGCGCTCGATCTCGCCGACGCTCAGCGCGGCAAGCTCGGAGGCGCTGCCGATCGCGCCGCTGAGCGCGAGCGCCTGGGCGATGTCGGTCGGAAGGCCGAGGCGGCTCAGCTCCGCGCCGGCGGTCAGCCGGTGCTCGTCCTCGGCGGTGACGCCGGCCTTCCTGCGGAGCTCGGGCGTGAGGTCGGCGCGACGGAACGCGTCGAGCCGCGCCAGCCCCAGGGATTTCATTACTGTATGGTAATGCGTTGCCGGGGTCGCGTCGGCTCTCTTCGCTGCTGCCATGGAGGTCTCCTCTCAGGGGCGCCTGGTTCAGCCTGCGCACATGCCGCGCCGTTCGGGGCAGCTCGTACCGCTCTCGGTCCGTTGCCTGGACGCGCCGATGGGCACATCGCCGGTGCTCGCAGGATCGTGCTTGCGTGCGCTGATCCCACGCTGCGATGAGGTCGAGCCTAGCAGAGACGCGATCGCGGCCAAAACGAAAAACCGGCCGCGGGATGTGCGCGCGATCACACCGCCGACGCGCGCATGGTGCGCGGGCCTGATCCTAGTCGAGCGCGATTCCGTGGTCGCGCGCGTAGGCCGCGATGTCCGGCCGCAGGCTTGTCCCACCGCGCGCCGAGCGCCGCAGCCCCGCGAGGAAGGTGCGGAACGCGGCGAGATCGAGGCTGCGCACCATCGCCTTCACGGCAGGCACCGAAGCCGCCGGGATCGAGACCTGCTCGATCCCGACCCCGAACACGGCGAGCGCCTCGAGCGGACGCGCCGCCGCCTCGCCGCAAAGTCCGACCGGCACGCCGGCGGCCGCACCTGCGGTGCCGACCTGCTCCAGCACGTCCAGCATCGGGGCGGACAGGAAATCATAGCGTCCGGCGACCCGCGGGTTGCCGCGATCGGCGGCGAACAGGAACTGGGTGAGGTCGTTCGAGCCGATCGAGAGGAACGCCGCCTCGTCGAGCAGCGCGGGCAGCTGCCAGATCAGCGCCGGCACCTCCAGCATCGCGCCGGCGCGCACCGCGACCGGCGCCGCACCGCGCCGTTCGGCCGCGCGCCGTTCGGCCGCGAGCAGCGCCTTGGCCGCGCGCAGCTCCTCCACCGTCGTCACCATCGGGAACATCACCGACAGGGTCCCGCCCGCTGCCGCGCCGAGCATCGCGCGCAGCTGCCGGCGCAGCATCGCCGGGCGATCGAGCCCGATGCGCAGGCTGCGCCAGCCGAGCGCGGGGTTCTCCTCCTGCTCATGCGCGAACCTGGGCAGCAGCTTGTCGCCGCCGAGATCGATGGTGCGGAACACCACCGGCTTGCCGCCGGCGGCGGCCAGCACGTCGCGATAGAGCGCCTCCTCGGTCTCGAGTGTGGGCAGGCCGCCGCGGGCAAGCCAGGCGATCTCGGTGCGGAACAATCCGATCCCGTCCGCACCCGTGTCGGCGAGATGCGGCAGGTCCATCAGCAGCCCTGCGTTGATCATCACCGTCAGCCGTACGCCGTCCCGTGTGCGCGGGTCGACCTCGCGGAGCCCGGCCTCGGCGGCGCGGCGTGCCGCGCGCGCGGCCAGCGTGGCGGTGTAGCCGGCGACGATCTCGGCGTCGGGGCGGAGCACCAGCCGGCCCTCATCGGCATCCAGCACGGCCGGCTCGCCGGCGACGGCCGACTCGGTCGCACCGCGGCAGCCGGCCAGCAGCGGCACGGCGAGTGCGCGGGCGATGATGGTCGCGTGCGCGGTGGGGCTGCCTTCCTCCAGCACCAGGCCGGCCAGCCCGCGCGCGTGGTAGTCGAGCAGCTCGGCGGGGCCGACGCGCCGTGCGATCAGGATGAACCCCTGGGGCATCTCCTCGTCGGGCCCGGCGCCGCCCAGATGGCCGATCAGCCGCCCGGCAAGATCCTCGATATCGGCGAGCCGCTCACGCAGATAGGGATCGCTGATCTGGCGCATTCGTGTGCGGAGTTCCGCGAGCACGCGCTCGACCGCCGCCTCGGCCGTCAGCCCGTCGCGCACCACCGCCTCGATCCGCCCGAGCCAGCCCTGGTCGGCGGCGATCAGCCGGTACGCCTCCAGCACCTCGCGCGGCTCCTGCCCTGCGGCGCGCGCCGGGCCTTCCAGCAGCGCATCGACCGCGCGCTGCATCGCATCGGTCGCCTCGCGCAGCCGGCGGAGCTCCGCCTCCGGGCTCTCGGCGAGCACCACGCGCGGGGCGGCGCGCCGTCCGTGCCGGAGCACCGGACCCATCGTGATCCCGGGGGTGAGGCCGATCCCCTCGAAGTGCCGCGCCATCGAGCCGGGCAGAGTGAGCACCGCCTCCTCGGTGGCGGGCCGGGCGCCATGCAGCATCTCCGCGAGCAGCATCGCCACCGTCTCGAGCACCTCGACCTCGTCCTCGGCGTAGCGGCGTGGCGCACGGTTCTGCACCGCGATCACGCCGAGCACCTCGGCCCCGCGCAGCACCGGCACGGCGAGCATCGAGGCGTACGGCTCCTCGCCCGTCTCGGGGCGGTAGGCGAAGGCCGGGTGGTTCTGCGCGTCCGGCAGGTTGAGCGGACGCGCCTCGGCCGCCGCCGTGCCGACGATCCCCTCGCTGACGCGGAGCCGCGTGCGGTGCACCGCCTCGGGGCGCAGGCCCTCGGTGGCGGCGAGTTCGAGGATCTCGCCCGGGCGCATCACATAGACCGAGCAGACCTCGGCGACGAACTCGGCAGCGACGAGGCGGACGAGCCCGTCGAGGCGCGGCGGAAGCTCGGTCGCGCGCGCCATCAGCCGGCGCAGGCGCGCGAGCAGTCGTCGGGGGGTGGTGGCAGTCTCTCGGGGGGGTGCCGACACCTGTCCCGCGGCTCACTCGGCCGCCTGGGACAGCGCCGGCGGGTCTCCGCGCGCCATCAGCGCGGCGACCGCCTGCTCGACGAGTTCGGCGATGATCTCGGCGGTGGGCTGCTCGCGCGTCACCATGCCCACGCTCTGCCCTGCCATCAGCGAGCCGTTCTCGACGTCGCCGTCGATGACCGCGCGGCGCAGCGCTCCGGCCCAGAAATGCTCGATATCGAGCTGCGCCGCGTCTTTCGCCAGTTCGCCGGACTTGAAGCGGCGGATCACCTCGGCCTGGTGGTCCATGAAGCGCCTGGTGCCCTCGTTCACCAGCGCGCGCACGGGGATGACCGGGAAGGCGGGATCGAGCTGCACGGTCGGCACGGCCTCGCGCGCGGCCGCACGGATGAAGGCCCGCTTGAACTGCGGATGGGCGATGGATTCGGTCGCGCACACGAAGCGCGTGCCGATCTGGCAGCCCGAGGCGCCCATTTCGAGATAGGCGAGGATCGCCTCGCCGCGCCCGAGCCCGCCGGCGACGAAGACCGGCACGTCGCGCAGATGCGGCAGGATCTCCTGCGCCAGCACGGTGAGGCTGACGGGGCCGATATGCCCGCCGGCCTCGGCGCCCTCGATCACCAGCGCATCGGCGCCCGACCGGACGAGCTTCTTTCCCAGAGACAGAGCAGGTGTGAAGCAGACGAGCTTGGCGCCGCTGTCCTTGATGCGCCGGATCGCCGGGCCGGGCGGGATGCCGCCCGCGAGCACGATGTGGCCGACCTTGTGGTCGAGGCAGACCTCGATCAGTGCGTCGAGCTCGGGGTGCATGGTGATCAGGTTCACCCCGAACGGCTTGCCGGTGAGCGCCTGGGTGCCGCCGATCTCGGCGTCGAGCAGGGCCGGCGACATGGAGCCGCAGGCGATCACGCCGAACCCGCCGGCATTCGAGATCGCCGCGACCAAGTGGCGCTCGCTTACCCAGCTCATCGCGCCGCCCATGATCGCCACGCGCGTGCCGAGGAAGTCGGCCCCCCGCTTCCACAGGGCCGCGAGCCGCGCCTCGGCCTCGGCGCGCGTCATGCCGCGTCCAGCCCGTAGGCGGTGTGCAGCGCGCGGACGGCGAGCTCGGTCGAATCCTCGCGGATCAGCACCGAGATCTTGATCTCCGAGGTGCTGATCACCTCGATGTTGATGCCGCGCTCGGCCAGCGCCTTGAACATGATGTTCGCGACACCGGCATGGGTGCGCATCCCCACGCCCACGACCGAGATCTTCGCCACCCCCGGATCGGCGATCAGCTCCGCGAAGCCGACCTTTTCGCGCGCCTGCTCCAGCACCGCCTGGGCGCGGGCGAGGTCCGCCCGGCCGACGGTGAAGGTCATGTCGGTCGTGCCGTCGGCCGAGACGTTCTGCACGATCATGTCCACGTTCACGTTCGCGGCGGCGAGCCCGCCGAACACGGCGGCCGCCACGCCCGGCCGGTCCGGCACGCGGCGGAGCGTCACCTTGGCCTCGTCGCGCGAATAGGCGACCCCGCTGACCAGTTCCTTCTCCACGATCTCATCCTCGTCCACCACCAGCGTGCCGGGCCTGTCCTCGAACGAGGATAGCACCTGCACGCGCACCCCTTGCTTCATCGCGAGCTCGACCGAGCGGGTCTGGAGCACCTTGGCCCCCACCGAGGCGAGCTCGAGCATCTCCTCATAGCTGATCCGGTCGAGCTTGCGCGCGCGCGGCACGATCCGCGGGTCGGTCGTGTAGACCCCGTCGACGTCGGTGAAGATGTCGCAGCGATCGGCCCTCAGGGCGGCGGCGAGCGCCACCGCCGAGAGGTCCGAGCCGCCGCGCCCCAGCGTGGTGACGCGGTTGTCCGGCCCGATCCCCTGGAACCCGGCCACGACCGGCACCTGGCCGATCGCCATCCGCTTGAGCAGCTCCGCGCTCTCGATCGCATCCACGCGCGCCGTGCCGTGCGCGCCGTCGGTGCGGATCGGAATCTGCCAGCCCTGCCAGGAGCGCGCCTCCACGCCGATGGTCTGCAACGCGATCGCGAGCAGCCCGGTGGTCACCTGCTCGCCGGTCGCGACCACGGTGTCGTACTCGCGCGCATCGTGCAGGGGCGAGAGCTCCTGGCACCACTTCACGAGCTGGTTGGTCACCCCGGCCATGGCCGAGACCACCACCGCGACCGCGTGGCCAGCCTCGACCTCGCGCTTGACGCGGGTCGCGACGGTGCGGATGCGGTCGAGATCGGCGACGGAGGTGCCGCCGAACTTCATCACGAGTCGGGCCATGCCGGGTCCGGGTGCGTTGCGCGCGGGGGTTCGGGCGACACATAACGGCCGGGGATCGGGGCGGCAACCGGGATGGGACGCATGAGCACCGTGTCGGCGGCGGAGGCGGCGAAGTTCGGGGCCCTGGCCGAACACTGGTGGGACCCCGAGGGGCCGATGCGGCCGCTGCATCGGATGAACCCGCTGCGCACGGGCTGGATCGCGCGCCGGGTCGAGGCGGCGGGGCTTGCCTGGCGGGGGCTGCGCCTGCTGGATGTCGGCTGCGGCGCCGGGCTGGCCGCCGAGGCGTTCGCCCGGCGCGGCGCGGCGGTCACCGGGATCGACGCCGCGTCCGAGGCGATCGCGGCGGCGCGGCGCCATGCCGAGCAGGGCGGGCTCGCGATCGACTACCGGATCGCCGCGCCGGAGGAACTCGCCGAGGAGGGCGCCCTGTTCGACGTCGTGGTCGCGCTCGAGGTGATCGAGCACGTCGCCGATCGCGACGCGTTCCTCGCAGCACTCGCGACGCTGACGCGTCCGGGCGGGCTGGTGTTCCTCTCCACCCTGAACCGCACCGCCCGGTCGTTCCTGCTCGCCAAGGTGGGAGCGGAGTATCTGCTGCGCCTCCTGCCCGTGGGCACGCATGACTGGCGTGCCTTCGTCACCCCGGCCGAGCTTGCCCGTGCGCTCCGCCGCGCCGGCTTCGCGGTCACCGACAGCGCCGGGATGACCATGGCTCCGCTGACCGGGACATGGCGCGAGAGCGGCGACCTCTCGGTGAACTACCTGGTGGCGGCCCGGCGGGCGTGACGGCACGGACCCGGCCCGCCGCCGCAGGCGACCTGGAGACGCTGGCGGCGATCCACGTTCGGGCCTGGCGCGAGACCTATGGCGGGCTGATCCCCGAGCCCGCGGCCACGGGCATGCCGCTTGAGGAGCGCGTGGCGATGTGGCGGCCGCGCGTCCAGGGCGCGCCGGCCGGACGCGGCATCTGGCTCGGGCTGGACGGGGAGGGCGTGCCCGCCGGATTCGTGGCCTGCAGGGCGCGGCGGCCCGACGGGCCCGAGGCCGAGGCCGAGATCCACGCGCTCTACATCCTCGCGCGCGCCCGCGGACAGGGGCTCGGGCGGGCGCTGATGGCTGAGGCGGCGCGGTTCCTGGCCGCCGAGGGTTTCACCTCGCTCGGGCTCTGGGTGCTCGCGGTCAATGCCCGGGCGATCGCGTTCTATCGCGCGCTCGGCGCCGTGCCCGGCCCCACCCAGAGCTTCACGATCGGTTCGGTGACCCTGGTCGAGACGGCGGTGATCTGGCCCGACCTCGCGGCGTTCGCCGCCTCGGACTGCGCGCAGGGCACGTTTCCGGTCGACAGGGCGGGCGGCAGTGTGTAGGAATATAGTCTGACGAGAGGAGACGTGCGTCCTTCGCACCCCTCGCGCCGCGCCCGACCGATCCCTGCCCGAAGGACTCCCCATGACCGCCATGCCGCGGTCCGCCAACACGGCCTCGACCCAGGCCGTGCTGGCGGACATGTCCGCCTCCGCCCGCAAGCTGAACCGCTGGATCGGCCTGCTGCTCGCCGGACTCGTGGCCGCGCCGGTGCTCACCGCGGCCGGCGGCGCCTCCTGGCTGCGCGCGATCGCCGTCTCCGAAGGCCGCGAGCGGCTCGGCGAGGTGCTGGCGATGGCGGCGCAGCACAGCACCACCGTGTTCCAGGTCAACAGCGAAATCGCCCGCCAGGTGGCGATCGCCGCCGCCGATCGTCCAGCCGAGGCGCTGCCGCTGGATGTGCGGATGCACGCCCGCCTCTCGGAGGTGGCCGCGCGGCACACCCACATCACCGCGATCGCGGTCACCGACCTGGAGGGCCGGGTGATTCTCCACTCGCACGCCTTCCCGGCACCCGAGGACGCCCGGATCGCGCTGCCGGATCTCGGCGCGCTGGCGGCGGCCGGGCCGGCCGGGATCGCGCTGACGCGACCCCGCCGCGGGCCGATCGGCGAGACGCTCGCCTTCGGTCTGGTGGTGCCGCGGATCGAGGCGGGCCGGCTGGTGGGCGCGGTGGTGGTGGATACCGGTGCGGACTACCTCCAGCTCGCCTATGGCGAGCTTGCCCCGTTCAGCGACTTCACCGTCTCCTGGGTGGCGCGCGACGGTTGGCTGCTCTCGCGACGGCCCGGGCTCGAGCACCCGGTGCGCCTCGATCCGGCAACCGCCCAGATGCGCGCGATCCTCGCCGGCGACACCGAGGGGAGCTTCGAGGACGCCTCTCCGGTCGACGGGGTGCACCGGCTGTTCGCCTGGACGATTCTGAAGGACTGGCCGGTCGCGCTGATCGTGGGCGGCGGCAGGTCCGGCCTCGCCACCGCGCATGACCGCGTGACGATCGCCTTCGCACTCGCCCTGATCGCCGCCTCCGCCGCGATCGGCGCGCTCGCCTGGGCGCTGCGCCGTGCCGCCGGGCAGCACGCGGCGCTGGTCGAATGCGTGATCGACGCGGACGAAGCACGCCGCAAGGCCGAGGATCAGCTGCACCAGGCGCAGAAGCTGGAGGCGGTCGGGCTGCTCACGGGCGGCGTCGCGCACGACTTCAACAACCTGCTCGCGATCCTGATGGGGTGCACCGAGAACCTCCAGGCCCGTTTCCCGGGCGACCCGGCGGTACGCGAAACGACCGACGTGATGATCATCACCATCGAGCGCGGCGCGCGGCTGACCGCCGACCTGCTGTCGTTCGCGCGCAAGCAGATGCTGTTCCCGGTGGCCTGCGACGTCTCGCGCCAGATCGCAGGGTCCCGCACCCTGCTTGCCAAGGCCGCGGGCGAGGCGAACCAGCTCGTGTTCGACCTCGCGCCGATCCCGCTGCCGGTGCGCGTCGATCCCTCGCACCTGGACGCCTGCCTGATCAACCTGGTCTCGAATGCCCATGAGGTGATCGAGCGCGACGGGCGCATCGTCGTGCGCACGCGGCTGCGCGTGGTCGGGCCGGAGGGCGGAGAGGACGGGCTCGCCCCGGGCACGTATGCGGTGATCGATGTCGAGGACAATGGCCGCGGCATGCCACCGGCGATCGCCGCGCGGGCATTCGAGCCGTTCTTCACCACCAAGGCGCTCGGTCGCGGCACGGGGCTGGGGCTGGCGATGGTCTACGGCTTCGCCCAGCAATCCGGAGGCACCGCGCTGATCGAGAGCCAGCCCGGGCGCGGCACGCGCGTCTCGGTGGTGCTGCCGGTGACGAAGGACACGGTGTCCGCCCCCGTCCAGCGCGCCGAGCACCCGCCGGAGCAGATCACGGTCCATGTCCTGCTGGTCGACGACGATCCGACCGTGCGGCACGTCATGGCGGAGACGCTGAAGAGCCTCGGCGCGACCGTGAGCGAGGCCGGCGATGCGGCCGAGGCGCGCGCCAGGCTCGCCGCCGAGATGCCCGGACTGCTGGTCACCGACGTGGTGATGCCAGGTGACATGAACGGCTACGAGCTCGCCGCCTGGGCACGGCGCGGCGGGCGGATGCTGCCGACGCTGCTGATCAGCGGCTTCGCCGGCAGCCAGCTGCCGGAGGAGCTTGCGGATGCGGAGGCGATCGCGTTCCTGCCGAAGCCGATCGCGCGGGCCGACCTAGCCGCGGCGATCGCGGGGCTGCTCAAGGCGCAGCGGCGGGCGCGGGCGGAGGCAGCGACCGACGGGGCGCCGGCGGGCTGACGCGGGGTGGATCACCCGTCGGCGCGCGGCACCCAGGGAATGGTGCTGAAGCCGATGCCCTCGTCGCGGAGCGCCTCGGCGTCCTCTGTCGTGGCCTCGCCGTAGATGCCGCGGGCGTCGCTCTCGCCGGCATGGATCTTGCGCGCCTCGTCGGCGAATCGGGGCCCGACATAGTCACAGTGCTTCTCGATCTCGGCGCGCATGCGCTGGAGGATCGCCAGCGCCGCCGCCGGCATCTGGCCCGCGATCGCCTTGCCCTCGGCCGGCGCAGGCTGGGTCGGGGGCGGAGCAGGCGCGGCCGGTGCGCGCGACGAGGTCACCGCCGGTGCCATCAGCGCCCGCGCTACCTTGGCCGAGCCGCATTCGGGGCACTCGACGAGGCCGCGCTTGGCCATCCGCTCGAATGCGGCGCTGTCCTTGAACCAGCCGTCGAATTCGTGCGCCGAGTCGCAGCGGAGCGCGTAGTGGATCATGGCTCCTTGCCTAGCATGAAACCTCGCCTTGCGATGCTGGGGAGGGCGGCAATCAGTACAAGAGACTGCCAAGGGACCGTGAAGAGAGGGCGAGCGCTCAGCCGGCCGCTGCCGCTGTTCCAGTGATGCCCAGGATGCGGTCGAGTTCGCCCGCGCGGTCGATCCGGGCGAGGTCGTCATAGCCGCCGAGCGGTGTGCCATCGACGAAGACCTGCGGCACGCTGGTCCGCCCGCCCGAGCGTTCCGTCGCCTCGGCGCGGGCGGGGCTGCCCGAGGGCGCCTCGATCTCGCGGTACGCCACGCCCTTCCTGTCGAGCAGGCGCTTGGCCGCGGCGCAGTAGGGACACCAGAAGCTGGTGTAGATCTCGATCTCGGGCATGGCGTGTCACATCGGATCGCGACGCTGCCGGGTCAATCCCGCGTCACGCGCGGGGCAGGGGCACGCGGGCGACCGCCAGGACGTCGACCGCGGCCGCGCCCGCCTTCAGCAGCACGCCGGCACATTCGTTGGCAGTCGCCCCGCTGGTCAGCACATCGTCGATCAGCACCACCCGCTGGCCGGCGAGACGGGCGCGGTGGCGCGAGGCGACCGCGATCGTGCCGGCGAGCACGGCCACGCGTTCGGCGGCGCCGAGCTCGCCGAGGCTCGGCGTGGCGCGCACCCGGCGCAGCAGGTCGGGCACCACCGGCACGCCGGCGATCCGGCCGACCGTGCGCGCCAGCAGCGCGGCCTGGTTGTAGCGCCGCGCCACCAGGCGCCGGTAGTGCAGCGGCACCGGCACCAGCAGGTCGGCGCCGTCGAGCAGTTCCCGCCCGGCGGTCGCCATCAGGCGTCCGAGCGCGGGGGCGAGCTCGGTGCGGTCGGCGTGCTTGAGCGGCAGGATGACGTCGCGGCTGGCGGCGTCGTAGCGCCAGACCGCGCGCGCCCGGCCGAACTCCGGCGGGTGGGCGAGGCAGGCGGCGCAGAGCCCGTCCGGCCCCGCCTCGCCGGAATGGGCGAAGGGCACGCCGCAGCGCGCGCACATCGGCGCGGTGATGAAGCGGTAGCGCGGGAAGCACTCGGCGCACAGCAGGCCCTGGCGCTCGACCGGGGTCTCGCAGGCGAGGCAGCGCGGCGGCAGCAGCACGTCGATCGCGCCGCGCGCGACCGCGCCGCCGAACCTTCCGAGCCAGGTGTCAGCCGAACGCGGCATCCCCGTCGCGCTCGATCTCGCGCACGAGCTCGATCTCCCAGGACAGATAGGCCTGCATCGCCTCCTCCACCCCCGAGTTCCGGTCATAGGGACGGAGGTAGACGTCGAGGCAGGCCGCGTCGGGCGGGTCGGTGCGGTCCGCCTCCAGCGGCAACCCGCCGGCAGCCCAGCCGGCGGTGCCGCGCTCGAGCACGCCGACCCGGGCGGGGGTGAGGTCCGCCACCTCCTCGACCGCCAGCCGGGCGAGCCGGTTCGCGTCCGGCGAGGTCACCGCGACGATCCCCGTCTCCGGCAGCCGGTCCGCCAGGGCCGCGAGCCGCGTGCGCACGCCCCAGAGCGCGCCGGGGATGTGGCCCTCGCGGAAATCGACCGAGCGGGCGAGATCGACCACCCGGAGCTGCCCGGCCTGCCAGGCGGCGTGCGCCTCGCGCAGCGGGATCGTCTCGGCCTCGGGCACCTCGCCCGGGGGCACCCAGGGGCCGGTGGCGGTGAAGTCCTCGGCCGCCCCCTCCAGCACGTGGATGTCGCGATGGCCCATCTGCGCCAGCCACTGCGCGGCCATGCGCGCGCGCACGCCGTGATCGTCCACCAGCACGATTCGGGCGTTGCGCACGGCGATCCAGCCGTCCGTCGCCTGCACGAGCTGCCCGCCGGGCGCGGAGCGCGCGAAGGCGAGATGTCCGGCGGCATACTCCGCCGGATCGCGAACGTCGAAGACGTAGAGCGTGCGGGCAGGGTCGCGGCGCCAGGCATCGAGGGTGGCGCGGTCGATCAGCCCGACGTGGTGCTTCACGCGCAGCGCCTCGGCGCGGGCGAAGGCCGTCTCGGCATCCGGCGTGCCCTCGGGATAGCGCGCGGACTCGCCGCGGGCGCAGGTGAAGCCGGCGAGCTCCCAGCCCATGGTGCCGTTGCGCAGCGCGACGACGCGGTTCGGCACGCCGGCCGAGCGCAGGCTTTCCGCGCCTAGGATCGAGCGCGTGCGCCCTGCGCAGTTCACCACCACCAGCGTCTCTGGGTTCGGGGCGAGCGCCCCGATCCGGTATGCGAGCTCGCCGCCCGGCACGTTGATCCCGGTCGGGATGCTCATGCGGCGGAACTCGTCGAGCGGGCGGCTATCCAGCACCACCATGTCGGTGCCGGCATCGATCAGCGCCTTCAGCTCCGCGGCATCGACCGAGGGCGTGCCGTAATGGTGCTCGACCCACTCGCCGAACGCCTTCGAGGGCACGTTGACGCCGGTGAACAGCACGTAGCCCGCGTCACGCCACGCCGGCGTGCCGCCGGCCAGCACGGCGACGTTGCCGTAGCCCATCGTTTCGAGCTCGGCAGCCGCCTGCTCGGCGAGCCCGCGCCCGTCATCGGTGACGACGATGCGCGCGGCGGCGTTCGGCAGCAGCGCGCGCGCGAACAGAGGCAGGCGCGAGCGCGGCAGCGGCGCGGCCCAGAACAGGTGGCCGGTGCCGAACTCGCCCTCCTCGCGCGCATCGACGATCGCGAGCTCCGCGCCGTCGTGGATCATCGCCTTCAGCGCGTCCGGCGCGATCTCCCTCACCATCTGCGCCACGATCAGCGATTCGCGGTCGGCGCCATGAAGGTGCGGTTGTACGGCACGGCCTCGCCGGTCGCCGGGTCGTAGGCCATGCGGTTGTCGAGCTTCTCCAGCGCCAGCCCGTACATGTGCAGATGCCGCGTCGGCCGGTCGCCCTGGGTGTGGATGGAGTGGATGTCCTCGGGCATCAGCGCGATGCCGGTGCCGGGCTTCACCACCACCTCGCGCACGAGGTCGAGCCCGCCGTCGCGCTTCGCATAGACCTTGTTCAGCTCCTCGCCGTCCACCGCGACCACGACCGCCCAGGTGGTGTGATCGTGCGGCTTCGTTTCGTTGCCCGGGTTCAGCGCATTGAGGTAGAGCGCGAAGCGGCCGCCCGGATCCTCCTGCAACAGGTAGCGGCGCGAGCCCTTCTCGCCGGCGGGCGGCGGCTGGAACTCGGCGGAGGGGAAGAGGTGCTCCTGGGCGGCGAGCGTCTGGAGCTCGACCATGATCGCGTCGAGGGCGGCGCGGGTGACGCCCTCGCGCGCCTCGATCGCGCGGATGCGCTCGACCGCGGCGGCGACGGCCGCGGTACGGGCGGCGGTGACGGTCTGTTCGTTCATGGCGGGTCCTCCTGCTGGCGCAGTATGCCGAGAGGCTTGGACCAAGAACCTCGGACGCGCAAGCTCGGGGCGGGGAACCTGTGCCCCGCCCCACCGCCTACGGAATCGCCCGCTCCGCCAGTAGCGCCGCGACGGGCAGAAGCGTCGCGACGACGAGCACGGCCAGCACGCCGGCGCGATACGCCGCCCGGGAGAGGTCTGGCGGGCGGCGCGGGCGTGTCCAGCTCTCCGCATGCGAGGCGGAGGACTCCCGTGAGCCCGACAGAAGGGCCTCGATCCATGGCGTGTCGCGTGTCGCCATCGTGCTGTCGCGGCCGGAACCGCGCTCCCGTTTGCCGAACGTCATGATCGCTTGCGGGGGTGACAGGGGCTGTGCGGCGCCTCACATCTCGGGCATGGCGGCGATTCCCCAGCCCTTCGATCGGCGCGCCCATCGCCTGAGCCGCGATCGGGCTGCCGCACTGGTCGATCGGGCCGAGCCGCTGCTGGCCGCCGTCGCCGACCGTATGCTCGACCGACTGGACGACACCACCCGCCGCTTCACCCGCGCGCTCGATCTCGGCGGCCGGCACGGGCTGCTCGCGCGCGCGCTCCACGCCCGCGGCATCCCGGTCGTGGTCTCGGCCGATCTCTCGCCCCGGATGGCGGCACGCGCGGGCGGGCTCGCGGTCGCGGCCGACGAGGAGTGGCTGCCCTTCGCGCCCGGCGCGTTCGACCTGATCGTCTCCGCCCTGTCCCTGCACTGGGTGAACGACCTGCCCGGCGCCATGATCCAGCTCCGCCAGGCGCTGCGGCCGGACGGGCTGTTCCTCGCCATCCTGCCCGGCCCGGCCACACTCGCGCCGCTGCGCGCCGCCTTCCTCGCCGCCGAGGCCGCGACCTCGGGCGGGGCGAGCCCGCGCGTGATCCCGCTGCCCGACCTGCGCGACGCCGCGTCCCTGCTCCAGCGCGCGGGCTTCGCGCTGCCGGTCGCGGATGCCGAGACGCTGACCGTGACCTACCCCGACCCCTTCGCGCTGTTTGCCGAACTGCGCGCGCTCGGCGAGACGAATGCGCTGGCCGCACGCAGCCGCCGGCCAGCCACCCGCGCGCTGATCGCCGAGGCCGCGCGCCGCCTGCCGCGCGACAGCGAGGGACGGATCGCGCTGCCGCTCGAGCTGATCACGCTGACGGGCTGGGCGCCGGCAGCGAGCCAGCCCAGGCCGCTCGCGCCCGGCAGCGGGGCCGCGCGGCTCGCCGCGGCGCTGGGTGCCGACGAGCAGGGCGCGGGCGAGCTGGCGCCCTCGCGACTTGCGCCGCCGAAGCCTGCGCGCTAGGGGCAAACATGGACAGGCGGCCCACCATGAACCAGCTGGAACGCGTGCAGGGGATCGAGCCGGGCGATGCGCGCCGGATCATCCTCTACAGCCCCGAGGACTTCGCGTTCATGCGCCGCGCCGGCCAGCTCGCGGCCGCCACGCTCGACATGATCACCGAGCACGTGAAGCCGGGGGTCACCACCGAGGCGCTCGACCGACTCTGCCACGACTTCATCCTCGATCACGGCGCGGTGCCCGCCCCGCTCGGCTATCGCGGCTTCCCGAAATCGATCTGCACCTCGGTGAACCACGTCGTCTGCCACGGCATCCCCTCGCCGCGCCGGCTCGAGGAGGGCGACATCCTCAACATCGACGTCACCGTGGTGCTGGACGGCTGGCACGGCGACTCCTCGCGCATGTACGCCGCCGGCAGGCCTTCGGTGAAGGCGCAGCGGCTGATGGATGTCACGCATGAGGCGATGATGCGGGGCATCGACGTGATCCGTCCCGGCGCGACGCTCGGCGATCTCGGCCACGCCATCCAGTCCTTCGTCGAGCGCCAGCGCTTCAGCGTGGTGCGCGAGTTCTGCGGCCACGGGCTCGGCCGCGCCTTCCACGAGCCGCCCAACGTGCTGCATTTCGGCCGCCCGGGCGAGGGGGTGACGCTGCGCGAGGGCATGCTGTTCACGGTCGAGCCGATGGTGAATGCCGGCCGGCCCGAGGTGAAGATCCTTGATGACGGCTGGACGGCGGTGACGCGCGACCGCTCGCTCTCGGCGCAGTTCGAGCATACGGTCGGCGTGACGGCGACCGGGTGCGAGATCTTCACCCTGTCCCCGGCGGGGCTGCACAAGCCGCCCTACGCCTGACGGGGCGCGCCGGGACGCCGATGCCGAAGCGGCGGGGCATGGCGGATGCGGGCGGGCTGTTCGCGCTCACCCCCGAGGCCGAGCCCGCCCCCGGCCATCTCGGCCATCGCGAGCGGCTGCGCGCCCGCTTCCTCGCCGGCGGCGCGGACGCGGTCGCCGACTACGAGCTGCTCGAACTCCTGCTGTTCGCGATCCCGCGCCTGGACACCAAGCCGCTCGCCAAGGCGCTGATCGCGCGCTTCGGCAGCTTCGCCGGCGTGCTCGCCGCACCCAAGGAGGAGCTGGCGAAAGTGCCGGGGGTGGGCGAGGCGGTGATCGCGACGCTGAAGGTCGCGCATGCCGCGGCCCTGAAGCTCGCCGCCGCGGAGGTCGCCGACCGGCCGTTGCTCAACGCCTGGGACAAGCTGATGGCCTATCTGCATGCGGCGCTGGCGCGCGAGCCCGTCGAGCACTTCCGGGTGCTCTACCTGGACAACAAGAACCGGCTGAAGGCGGACGAGACCCAGACGCGCGGCACGGTGAACCACGCCCCGGTCTATCCACGCGAGGTGGTGAAGCGGGCGCTCGATCTTCAGGCCAGCGCGCTCATCCTCGTGCACAACCACCCCTCGGGCGACCCGACCCCGTCGCGCGCCGACATCGACATGACGCGCGAGGTGCAGAAGGCCGCCGCCGCACTGGGCATCGCGCTGCACGACCACGTCATCGTCGGCAACGGGCGCTGGCTGTCGTTCCGCCAGCAGGGGCTGCTTTAGCGCGAAGAACGGCGCAGAAGGATTACCTATAGTAGTATTCTGACGGCGGTTGCACTACCTTCTCCGCGGAGGACGGATGGAGCTGGACGTGCGGCTGCTGCGACGGTTCTTCAAGCGCGACAAGGCCGATCGGGCCTGGCCCGAGGGCGCGCCGCTGCGTCACGCGCGCGGCTTCGCCGATGCCGGCGCATCGGCGCAGATCGAGGTTCCGGCCGCCCGCGCCTCCCCCCTGCCGCCGGCCGAACGCGCACCCCGCCGCCTCCCCGTCGAGGCACCGTTCCCCACCACCGGTCCGTACGGCCACCGCGCGCGGATGCGTGACAAGCTGCTCGTGCGCGGGCCGGACGCACTTGCGGACTACGAACTGCTCGAAATGCTGCTCTACTTCGCGATGCCCAAGGGCGACACCAAGCCGCTGGCGAAGGCGCTGATCAACCGCTTCGGCAGCTTCGCGGGCGTGCTCGCAGCACCCCAGCAGACGCTGCTCGACACGCGCGGCCTCGGGCCCCACAGCGTCGCCGCGATCAAGCTCGTCCAGGCCGCCGCGATCCGCATGGCCAAGGCCGAGGTGATCGACCGGCCGGTGCTGAACAACTGGGACCGCCTGATCGACTACCTGCACGCGGTGATGGCGCGCGAGAAGATCGAGCAGTTCCGCGTGCTGTTCCTCGACCCCAAGAACCGCCTCATCGCCGACGAGGCGCAGGCGCGCGGCACGGTGAACCACACGCCCGTCTATCCGCGCGAGGTGGTCAAGCGCGCGCTGGAACTGCACGCGACCGCGCTGATCCTGGTCCACAATCACCCTTCTGGCGATCCGACGCCGAGCCGCGCCGATATCGAGATGACGCGCGAGATCGGGCAGGCGGCGGCGGTCCTGTCGATCACGCTGCACGACCACCTGATCGTCGGCAACGGCCGTTTCCTGTCCTTCCGCCAGGAAGGACTGCTCTGATCGCGTATCAGGCGAGCTCGTAGGCGCTGCGTCCCGGCATCGCGCCGCCGCGCAAGGCACCCGCCCGCACATCGCCCCACTGCACCGCGTGGCCCGCCGGCAGCGCGCGGCTGTTCGGCACCGCGAGCCAGATGCGGAGCAGCACCCGGCGCGCGCCCGAGGCCGCGTCATCCGCATAGGCCGTGCGGCCGTGATAGGTGACGTGCTGGTTCATGAGCTGGATCTGGCCCGCCTCGAACGGCATCTCGACGCAGAGCTCATCGGCGAGGCGGGCGAGCTCGTCCATCGCCTCGATCTGCACCGGCGTCAGCCGCGGCACCGATGGCTCGTCCTGCGCCATCTCGACATAGGTGCGGCTGTACTGGCTGGTGAACGCCCCGTCCGGCCCGCGCGAGAACACCGGCATCGCGAACACGGCATCCGCGCGCGAGCCCTCCTCGTCGGCGGGGCGCTTGCGCCAGAAGTCGCGGTAGAGCTCCGCCAGCAGATCGGGCCTCCGTTCCGCCAGCGCATCGTGGATCGCCACCGTCGAGACGATGCGCGACACCCCGCCGGCGATGCCGTTCGAGGCGCAGAGCAGCGCCAGCACGTCGCACTTGTCGGTGTGGAAGCGGAGCGGCCCCGTCGAGCGCGAGCGCGCCCGCGCCGAGGGCACCGGCCCGGGCCCGCTGGCGGTGACGGCCGCGCCCGTGCCGGTCTCGTCGCGCACCTCGGCGAGGATCTCGCCGGCGGTGTTCTGCGGCAGCGGCGTGCCGAGATGCGCCGCCAACCCCCAGAAGATGCGCTTGAGATCATCATGCGTGTAGCGCGTCGGGTCGAGCCCGCCGAGCCGGACAAGCCCGCGCCCCTGTTCGAGCTCGTCGGAGACCTCGGCGAGCCGATCTGCCACCGTCGGCAGCGGGAACTCGGCCGCACCGAACTGCCCGGGCGCCCGCCCGGCGACGGCCGCCATCGCCGCCTCGATCTCGGCGATCTCCTCGGCCGAGAACGTCCTGATCCAGGATCGATCCGCGGCCAGTTCCGTGCCGGTCCATGCCGCCGGTCCGCCGATCGGATTGAGCCGAACCGCCATCGCACCCTCCTCCCTCGGTCGCGGCCGCAGTGAAGCACGCAGTGAAGCACAGGGTTGCGCGCTCGGCCATCCGCCGCCAGTGTTCCGCAGGCAACGAAACGAAGGGGGCTTCGCATGATCCTGACCCGCCGTACGGTGCTGACCGGCGCCGCAGTCGCAACCGCGCTGCCGGCCGCGGCACAGGCCTGGCCGACCCGCTCGATCCGCTTCGTCGTGCCCTGGCCGCCCGGCGGGCTCAATGACCTGATCGCGCGCTACTTCAACGACCGCGTCTCGGCCGCGCTCGGCCAGCCGATCGTCAACGACTTCAAGGCCGGCGCCGGCGCGCGCATCGGCGTCACCGAGATCGCCCGCGCGCGCCCCGACGGCTACGTGATCGGCATGGGCAATCTGGCACCGCTGACGATCTATCCCAACACCGACCCGGATCTCGCCTACGACCCCGCGCGCGACCTGGTGCCGGTCCTGATGTTCTGCGCCTCGCCGCTGGTGCTGGTGGTGGGTGCGAACTCGCCGATCCGAGACGTCGCCGGGCTGATCGCCGCCGCGCGCGCCGAGCCCGGCCGGCTGAACTACGGCTCGGTCGGGGTGGGCACCGCGCAGCACCTGATCTTCGAGATGTTCCGCGCGCGCGACGGCATCGAGATGGTGCACGTGCCCTATCGCGGCACCAATGACAGCCTGCCGGCGCTGCTGACCGGCGACGTGCACGCGATGTTCGACACGCTGCCCTCGATGCTGCCGCAGATCCGTGCCGAACGCGTGCGCGCGCTCGCCGTCACCACGCCCGCGCGCGTGCCGCATCTGCCGGACGTCCCAACCCTCGGCGAGGTCGGGTATCCGGAGGTGGACATCGTCACCTGGTATGCGGTGATCGTGCCGACCGGCACGCCCGAGCCGATCCAGGCGCGGCTCGCGCGCGAATACGGCGCGGTCTCGGCGACCGAGGAGACCAAGGCGTTCCTGGAGACGCACGGGCTGATCTATCTGCCGAGCACGCCGGCGGAGTTCGCCGCCCGTGTGGCCGCCGAGCGGGCGCGCTGGGGAAGGCTGATCGCCGAGCGCGGCATCCGCGTGCGTTAGTTGGGCACGTCGGGCAGCGCGTCATGAGCGTGCGCATCGTCCGGCTCGGCACGACGCGGCTGCCGGACGAGGGCACGCGAATCGGTACGGTGCGGCACCTGCCGCGCGGCGTGCGCAAGGAGCGCTACGCCGCCGAGGACTGGTTCGATGTCTGGTATCCGGAGCTGGCGCCCAGTGCCGCGCTGGTATCGCGCGCCCGGGGCGCGCGGACGGAGGTGGAGTGGCGCGATTTCGTCAAGTCGTTCCGGAAGGAGATGGATGCGCCGGCGGCGCGGCGCACGCTCGACCTGCTCGCGGCCCTGTCGCACCGCGCGGACTTCTCGCTCGGCTGCTACTGCGAGGACGAGGCGCGTTGCCACCGCTCGGTGCTGCGCGCGCTGCTCGCCGAGCGCGGCGCAAGGCTCGACCCTGACCCTGATCGTGGCTGACCGCGCCGCGCGGCATCGGCCGCGTGCCCCCGGCGACGACGGCCGTGCGAGCGACGTGCGACACCGGAATGGCACGGCGGCAGGCGTTCGGGGCGATGCGCATCCCGGGGCAAGACCGCGAACACCGTGAGGATCAGGCCTTCCACGCGTCGGGGATGCCCTTCGGCAGCACCGCCGGCGTCTTCGCCAGCGTCGTCCACGGTGCCTTGGCCAGCGCTGTCGAGAGGCGGACCGCAACCACCGCCGCCTTCGGCACCGCCCCGGCGATCAGGATCTCGCGCGTGCGGACGGTGTCGCGGGCGGCGGCGTTCCGCTCGTAGGAATCGTCGCCCTCCTGGAAGGGCATGGTCGGCTTCACCTCGTCGACGCCGAACAGCTTCTTCACCGCATCAAGGGAATGCAGATCGACCCGGGCCTTCTGGTCCACCTTCGCCGCGTCGATGATCACGTCCCCCTTCGCTTGGTCGTAGAACAGCTTGGCGGTCGAGCCGACGATCGCGTGCTTGGTGTGGCTGAACGAGATGAAGCAGGTGCCGCCACCGGATGCCTCCTTCGCGCGGACGTGCTTCATGATCTCCTGGTCGAGCGCGGGGTCGTCCGGAACCTTGTTCTCCGCTGCCGTGAGCGTCGGGTCGGGCGGCGCCGGCGCCTCGACATTCGCGCGGTCGAACTTGTTCATTTGGCGGACGAGATAGCGGGCGATGAAGAAGCCGTGCCGATCCTGGACATACTGCCGATCGGGTACGGTACGGTGCTGAAACACCCCCTGCTCGTCGGTGGCGATGAACCGGCCTGCGCCGAACCAGAGCTCGATGACCGGGACCCATGTCTGGCCGTTGGAGACGACGACACGCCAGTGGTCCGGGTTGCCGTTGTGCTTGATGCACCCGACATGATCCGGGTAGCCGTGGAATTTCGCGACGTTCTCGACCCGCTCAAGAATCTCCTTCTTGTCCGTTCGTGTGGCCTGATACTTGGCCTCGAAGCCCTGCACCACCGGGTCCGCAACGGCGTGTCTGATCGCCGGAGCCCGCTCGGCGAACGTCTCCCTGTACCAGCCGGACGGCTGTCTCTTGGCCTCGGTCTTGAGCTGCTTGCTCAGGGCGTCGGAGCGCTGCTTGATCTCGCCCATGGCCGCCGATTGTTGGCTCAGCAGCGTGCTCTGGGCCGCGAGCCGCCCCTGCTTCTTGTGGGTGACATAGTTGTCGAGGGCCAAGGCCAGTTCACGCTGGAACCGAGCCACGAACTCCATGTTGGGGCCGGGCATCAGGTGCAACGTTGCGAACGCCACTTTTTCATTGGGCATCGACGCCTCTCCCCGGCAGCGATCAGCTGACGCGACCTGCCAGCAAGAGTGGCGGCGCGGCCCCGGGTGTGCAAGCGAAACGTGTGTCGCCGGGGGGCGCGGGTCAACGCGCACGCGCCCGCGTGCGCCGGGGCATCTGGCGGCGCGAACGACGCCTCCCCTGCCGGTCGGCATGGCGCACGTCGCGCCCCGATCGGCACCCGCCACCGGATCGGGGCTCAGCGCTACGGCGCGGTGCGCCGCTTGAGCCCGAACTCCGCGGCCGCGTAGACGGCGCAGGCTGCCGTGAAGATCGCCGTGACGATCATCGGATCGCGCGACATGCCGAAATGCGGCGCGACACCCGGCCAGCCGTCCCAGATCAGCCGCAGCGACACATAGACGATCAGCAACAGCCCGGCCCAGCCGATCCAGCGGTACCGGTCAAGCATCTTCGCGATGTAGGACGCGGCGATCCCCATCAGCACCACCGACAGGAACAGGCCGAACGCCATGATGTAGGGATGCTCGCGCGCCGCGGCGGCGACCGCCAGCACGTTGTCGAGGCTCATCGTGATGTCGGCCGCCACGATCGTCCCCATCGCCGAGGCGAAGCTCTTGGGCTTGGCGCCGAACCCCTCCGCCGCGTGCTCGCTCACCGCCTCGTGCCCGGTGCGGAGATCGCGGAACATCCGGTAGCAGACCCATAGCAGCAGCAATCCGCCGGCAAACAGCAGTTCGGTGATCTGCAAGAGCTGGGCGGTGATCAGGGCGAAGATGATGCGCAGCACTGCCGCCGCGCCGATGCCGAGGATGATCGCGCGCCGCCGCTGCTCTGGCGGCAGGCCGGCCGCGGCCATGCCGATCACCACCGCATTGTCGCCGGCAAGCGCGATGTCGATGCCGATGACCGCCAGCAGGGACCAGATCTGCGACGCCGAAATGCTGAAGTCCATGACGGACGGATCGATCCAGAACAGGGGGTGGCCGGCGCGCGGATACGAGGGCCGCACGCCCCGCTTGTCAAGCAGCGGTCCGGCCTCCATACGCGCCCCGCAAGGAGAGACGCGATGATCCCCCGCTATTCCCGCCCCGAGATGACGGCGGTCTGGTCGGCCGAGAACCGCTACCGGATCTGGTTCGAGATCGAGGCGCTGGTGGCCGAGAAGCAGGCGCAGATCGGCCAGATCCCGGCCGAGGCCGCGGAAGCGATCCGCGCGCGCGGGGCCCCGCGCATCGCTGCCATCACCGAGGCGGACGTCGCACACATCGACGCGATCGAGCGCGAGGTGCGCCATGACGTGATCGCCTTCCTGACCTGGCTCGGCGAGGGGATCGGCGAGGACGCGCGCTGGATGCACCAGGGGCTCACCAGCTCCGACGTGCTCGACACCTGCCTGGCGGTGCAGCTGCGCGACTCAGCCGAGCTGCTCGCCAAGGGGCTGGACCGGCTGCTCGATGCGCTGAAGCGCCGCGCGCTCGAGCACCGCCACACGCTGACGATCGGCCGCAGCCACGGCATCCACGCCGAGCCGACCAGCTTCGGGCTGAAGCTCGCCGGGCACTGGGCCGAGTTCGCGCGCAACCGCGACCGGCTGGCGGCGGCGGCGAACGAGGTCGCGACGTGCGCAATCTCCGGTGCGGTCGGCACCTTTGCGCACGTGCCGCCCGAGGTGGAGGCGTTCGTCGCCGAGAGGCTCGGCCTGGCGGTCGAGCCGGTCTCGACGCAGGTGATCCCGCGCGACCGCCACGCGATGTTCTTCGCCACCCTCGCCGTGATCGCCTCCGGCATCGAGCGGCTCGCGACCGAGGTGCGGCATCTGCAACGGAGCGAGGTGCGCGAGGCGGAGGAGTATTTCCATCCGGGCCAGAAGGGCTCGTCCGCGATGCCGCACAAGCGCAACCCGGTGCTGTCCGAGAACCTGACCGGGCTCGCCCGGCTGGTGCGCGGCTATGCGGTGCCGGCGCTGGAGAACGTCGCGCTGTGGCACGAGCGCGACATCAGCCACTCCTCGGTCGAGCGGGTGATCGCGCCGGATGCGACGATCGCGCTCGACTTCGCGCTGCACCGGCTCGCCGGGATGATCGAGACGCTGGTGGTCTATCCCGACCGGATGCAGGCCAATCTGGACGCGCTCGGCGGCGTGGTGCACTCGGGCGAGGTGCTGCTGGCGCTCACCCAGGCCGGGCTCAGCCGCGAGGACGCCTACCGGATCGTGCAGCGCAACGCCATGGCGACCTGGATGGCGCTCGGCACCGAGGCGGCGAAGACGTTCCGCGAGAACCTGGAGTCCGATCCGGAGATCGCCGGCCGGCTTGACCGCGCGGTGCTGGACCGCGCGATGGACCCGCGCCTGCATCTCGCGCATGTGGATGCGGTGCTGGCGCGGGTGTTCGGCGAGGGCTGAAGGCGCCGGGGCGCACACGGGAGCGCGCTCGCCGCGTTCTTCGCGTGACGCCACGGCAGCCTGTCGATCCGGCCGATGCTCGTTCGTCGTATGGGCAGGACGGCCGGTGGGGCCGCCCGGGATCGCAGGAGACGAGACGATGCGCGTGATGGTGCTGGTGAAGGCGACCGCGGACAGCGAGGCGGGCGTGCTGCCCTCGACCGAACTGCTCGAGGCCATGGGCAAATACAACGAGGAACTGGTCAGGGCCGGCATCATGCTGGCCGGCGAGGGTCTGAAGCCTTCCTCGCAGGGCAAGCGCGTGGCCTTCGACGGTCCGCGTCGCACCGTGATCGACGGCCCCTTCGCCGAGACCCGCGAGCTGGTCGCCGGGTTCTGGCTCTGGGAGGTCAAGGACATGGCCGAGGCGGTGGAGTGGGCGCGGCGCTGCCCCAATCCGATGCCCGGGCCGAGCGAGATCGAGATCCGCCCGCTCTACGAGATGGCCGATTTCGGCGAGGCGCTGACACCGGAGGTCGCCGTACTGCACGAGCGGACCCGCGACTCGCTGGCCGGGGACTGAGCGGGCTTCCGTCGCCGCCCCTTGCATCGCGCCCGGCTGCCCCCGTAAGCGGGGCCGGGGGCGGCGCCGGACACACATCGGGCGATCGAGACGATCTTCCGCATCGAACGGGCAAGGCTGATCGGCGGTCTCGCCCGCATCGTGCGGGACGTGGGCCGGGCCGAGGACCTCGCACAGGACGCGCTGGTGGCGGCGCTCGCCGAATGGCCCAGAACGGGCGTGCCGACGAAGCCCGGCGCGTGGTTGATGGAGACCGCCCGGCGCCGCGCGATCGACGGGTTCCGCCGCGAGCGGATGCTGACGCGCAAGCACGCGGAGATCGCGCGCGATCAGGACGAGGCCAACGCCGGCGCCGAGACGATCGAGGCGGCGCTGGATGACGATCTCGGTGACGACGTGCTGGGGCTGATCTTCGCCGCCTGTCACCCGGTGCTGTCGCGCGAGGCGCGCACCGCGCTGACGCTGCGTTTGATCGGTGGGCTGACCACGGCGGAGATCGCCCGCGCCTTTCTCGCGAACGAGGCGACCATCGCGCAGCGCATCGTGCGGGCGAAGAAGACGCTCGGCGAGGCCGGCCTGACCTTCACGGTGCCGCGCGGCCCGGAACGCCACGCGCGCCTCGGCTCGGTGCTGGAGGTGCTCTACCTGATCTTCAACGAGGGCTACGCGGCCACCGTCGGCGAGGATCTGATCCGTCCGGCCTTGTGCGCCGAGGCGCAGCGCCTGGGCCGCATCCTCGCCGGGCTGATGCCGGAGGAGCCGGAGGTATCCGGCCTGCTGGCGCTGATGGAACTCCAGGCGTCACGCTTTGCCGCCCGCCAGGGACCGGGCGGCGCGCTGGTGCCGATCCCCGCGCAGGACCGCCGCCGCTGGGACCGTATGCTGATCCGGCGGGGGCTCGCGGCGCTCGCCCGGGCCGAGGCGCTGGGCGGCGCCGCCGGGCCCTATGCCCGTCAGGCCGCGCGTGCTGCCTGCCCTGCGCGCGCGCGCACCGCCGAGGAGACCGATTGGGCGCGGATCGCCGCGCTCTATGACCGGCTGCGCGTGGTCATGCCCTCACCAGTGATCGAGCTCAACCGCGCTGTGGCCCACGCCATGGCCTTCGGCCCGGAGGTGGGTCTGGCGTTGCTCGACGCGATTGAGCACGCGGAGGTGCTGCGCCGCTACGCGCCGCTGCCGGCGGCGCGTGGGGACTTCCTGTACCGGGCGGGCCGGCTGGCGGAAGCGAGGCGCGAATTCGAGTGCGCAGTGGCGCTCAGCCGGAACGCACGCGAGCGGAACTTCCTGCTGCGCCGGGCGGCGTCCTGCGCCGGCTGAGCCGGGTCGTCCGACCGGTCCGCGCGTGCCGCGCCGCCGCGGCTCAGCCCTTCGGTGCTTCCTCGGCGATCTGCTTCCGCGCAAGCGTAAGGAACCGCTCGTACTCGACCTTGAGACGCTCCTCCGGGATGGCCTTGCCCGTGGCCTCGAGATCCGCGTGCACCTTCTCGATCACGTCGTCATGGCCGGGCTTCTTGAAGTCGGCCGCAACGACGGCCTTGGCGTAGGCATCCGCCTCGGCCCCGGCCTTGCCGAGCGTCTCGGCGACCCAGAGTCCGAACAGCTTGTTGCGCCGGGCCTGGGCGCGGAACTCCTGTTCCTGGTCCAGCTTGAACTTCGCCTCGAAGCCCTTCTCGCGATCGGCAAAGGCGTCCGTGCTCATGGTTCCGGCCCCCTCAATCCACACCATCTTGGCGGTCGGGCGTGTCTGTAGCAGATGGGGCGGGCATGTGCACCGTCGTGATGCTGCTTCGCCCAGGGCATGACTGGCCGCTGATGCTCGCCGCCATCCGTGACGAGATGATCGCGCGCCCCTGGGATCCGCCTGCGGCCAACTGGCCGGATCGGCCGGGCGTGGTCGGTGGCCGCGACCGGCTCGCCGGCGGCACCTGGATGGCGTCGGATGGGGCGCGCGTGGCCTGTGTGCTGAATCGTCCCGGTACGCTCGGCAGTCAGCCGGGCAAGCGCTCGCGCGGGGTGCTGCCGCTCGCTGCACTTGCGGGCGAGCCGATCGACGCCACCGCGTTCGCCGCGTTCAACCTGGTCTGCGCCGGACCCGACGGCGGCTCGGTGCTGGAGTGCGAGGACGGCCGTGCAGTCCGCCGCCCCGTCCCCGAAGGCGTCTCGATGCTGACCGCGCACGGCCTCGACAGCGGCGAGAGCCCGCGCGCGCGGCTCCATCTGCCGCGGTTCCGCGCGGCCGCGGCGCCTGATCCGGCAAGCGGCGACTGGACGTCCTGGCTGGCCCTGCTTGCCAGCACCGACGCGGAGCCGGGCGCGGGGCCGCGCGGCGGCATGACGATCACGCCGGACGACCGCTACGGCACGGTCTCGGCGAGCCTGTTCGCCCTGTCCGCCGTGGGAGCGCCGGTCTGGCTGTTCGCGGCCGGACCACCGGGCGTCGCGCCGTTCCGTCCGGTTGCGCTTGCCCCGGCGGCCAGGACGTGGCCGAACTCCGCGCCATGAAGCCGCGCGCGCCGGTTCACGGTGGTCGAGCAGGCGCGCATCCGTGCCTGGTTCGTCGCCAATCCCTGCCCGGTCCAGCCGCTGCGGCCGGGGACCGCCAAGCGCCACTCGCCCGCATGGCTGATCGCGCAACTCATGCCCCGGCCGGGCCATGAGATCCCGGTGGTCGGCGCCTCGATCCCGCTGGCCCACGCAGCGACCGGGCTGGGTCCCGACATCCTGAGTGACGCGATCCACGGCCGCTGAGGCGCAACCTGTGCTACCCTTCGGCGTTGTCACGAAAAGCCCCCCGATGCAGGAGGACCGCATGACCCGCCTCTTGACCCTGCCGGCGGCGCTGGTGTTCGGATTGATCATCGGCCTGCCCGCCTCGGCCCAGGCGCCCCAGGACCCGCCCCCCGTGCCGCCCGTCCAGATGGTGCCGCCGTCCTCCGCCGCGTCGACGACGGCCGTGTTCACGACGGCCGAAGCGCACGCGATCCGCGACTACTACCAGGAGCACCCCGACCGGGTCGGACCCGTCCAGGCGCCCGGCATCGCCGAGTCGCTGACCCGCGGCGCCACCCTGCCGGCGCGGCTCGACCCCCGGCCGGTGCCGGACGACCTGAAGGCCAAGCTCGCCGAGCGTCCCGGCCACGAGATCCTGATCGCCGGCTCGGTCGCGCTGCTGGTGGAGAGCGAGTCGCGGGTGATCCGCGATCTCCTGCGCGACGCCCTGCCGCCACGCGAGTAGCCTCCGGCCCTGCCGCCGGGGCATGCCCGGGCCGACCCCGGCCGGTGGCCTAGGGGGGACCCCCCTGCTATACCCTCGCGCGCGTCGGCGGAGTGTTCTCCCGCGACGCAGCAAGGAGTACTTTCCTATGGCGCGGCGACGGCAGCTCTACGAGGGCAAGGCGAAGATCCTGTTCGAGGGGCCCGAGCCCGGCACCCTCGTGCAGTACTTCAAGGACGACGCCACCGCCTTCAACGCCCAGAAGAAGGGCGTGATCACCGGCAAGGGCGTGCTGAACAACCGCATCAGCGAGTACATCATGATGCGGCTGGGCGAGATCGGCGTGCCGACCCATTTCGTGCGCCGGCTGAACATGCGCGAGCAGCTGATCCGCGAGGTCGAGATCATCCCGCTCGAGGTGGTGGTGCGGAACGTCGCGGCTGGGCAGATGTCCACCCGGCTCGGCATCGCCGAGGGCACGCAACTGCCGCGCTCGATCATCGAGTACTACTACAAGAACGACCAGCTCGGCGATCCGATGGTGGCCGAGGAGCACATCACGGCGTTCGGCTGGGCGAGCGTGCAGGACCTCGACGACATCATGGCGCTGGCGCTGCGCGTGAACGACTTCTGCTCCGGGCTCTTCCTCGGCGTGGGCATCAGGCTGGTCGACTTCAAGCTCGAATTCGGCCGGCTCTGGGACAACGAGGAGATGCGGATCGTCGTCGCCGACGAGATCAGCCCGGATTCGTGCCGGTTGTGGGACGTCAAGACCAACGAAAAGCTCGACAAGGACCGCTTCCGCCGCGATCTCGGCAAGGTCGAGGAGGCGTATCAGGAGGTGGCGCGGCGCTTGGGCATCCTGCCTGAGGCCGGCGTGCGCGACCTCAAGGGTCCGGAGACGATGCAGTGACGGAGTGGGGGCGGTGAAGGCGCGGGTGACGGTGATGCCGAAAACCGGCGTGCTCGACCCGCAGGGCAAGGCGATCGGACACGCGCTCGCCTCGCTCGGCTTCGCCGGCGTGGGCGAGGTACGCGCGGGCAAGGTGATCGAGCTTGACCTCGCCGAGACCGACCCCGCGAGGGCGAAGGCGGAGGCCGAGGAGATGGCGCGCAGGCTGCTGGCGAACACGGTGATCGAGAGCTTCCGCGTCGAGCTCGTCTGACGCGATGGCGAAGGCCTCGATCTTCATCCTGATCGCGCTCACGGTGGTGATCGCCTGGGCGATGAAGCGCCGCCAGGCGCCGGTGAAGGGCGGGGTGGTGGCGAAGAAGAAGGCGGCGATCCGGCTCTGGTTCGACGCCGCGGCGATCGCGGTCGGCATCACGCTGGTGCTGCTCGCCGCAATGCACTGGCTCCGGCTCGGATGGGCGTGAGCGACGAGCGCCGGGTCGTCTGGCGGCGCCACGACGCGCCGACGCTGGAGACCTGCGTGGTGCATCCTGACCGGCGCGAGGCCGAGGGTGTAGTCGCCGGGATGATCGGCGGCGAGGCGATTGCGCTGCGCTGGCGCGTCGGCTGGGACGAGGCCTGGCACACGCGGCGCGCACAGATCGAGCGGCTGGAGCGGCATGGCACCGAGGTGATGATCGCGTCCGACCGTCAGGGCGTCTGGCACGACGGTGCGGGACGGCACCTGGAGGCGCTGGACGGCTGCCTGGACGTCGATATCGGCGCGACCCCGTTCACCAACACGCTGGCGATCCGCCGGCTCGCGCTGACGGTGGGCGGGGCGGCCGACATCACCGTGGCCTATGTCGCGGTGCCGGCGCTGACGGTCGCGGCCGCGGCGCAGCGCTATACGCGGCTGGCCGAGGACCGCTATCGCTACGAAGGTCTCTTCCGCAGCTTCACCGGCGAACTGCTGGTGGACGCGGAGGGGCTGGTGCGCGTCTACGAGGGCACGTTCACGCGTGTGGAGGGGGCATGAGGGCCGGCGTTGTCGTCTTTCCCGGAACGAACCGCGAGCGCGACATGATCATCGCGCTCGAGCGCGCGACCGGGGCGAAGCCCGCGGTGCTGTGGCATCGCGAGACGGCGTTGCCCGAGGGGATCGACCTCGTCGTGCTCTGCGGCGGGTTCAGCTACGGCGACTATCTGCGCTGCGGCGCGATCGCGGCGCGCAGCCCGATCATGCGCCCGATCGCCGAGCACGCCGCGCGCGGTGGGCTGATCCTCGGCGTCTGCAACGGCTTCCAGATCCTGTGCGAGGCCGGGCTGCTGCCGGGCGCGCTGCTGCGCAACGCGGGGCTGCGGTTCCTCTCGATGGAGTGCCGCATGCGCGTCGAGCGCACCGACACGGCGTTCACTGCGCACTACCAGCGCGGCCAGGTGATCCGTGCGCCGATGGCGCATGGCGACGGCAACTACATCGCTGATGCGGCGACGCTCGACCGGCTGGAGGGCGAGGGGCGGGTCGCGTTCCGCTATGTCGACGCTGCCGGCAACGTGGCACCCGAGGCGGCGCTGAACGGCGCGGCACGAAACACTGCCGGCATCTATTCGGAGAACCTGCGCGTGCTCGGGCTGATGCCGCATCCGGAGGACCTGGTCGATCCGCTGATGGGCGGCACGGACGGGCTGCCGCTGTTCGAGAGCCTCGCCGCGGCGGCCTGACCCCGCAGCCCGCAGCCCTGCCCCGCCGAAGGCGCCGGGGCAATGGCAGCGCGGAGAGCGCAAAGCGACGGGGCCGCGCGCGCCCGCGTCTCCCGGCGCTACGCTGCCGGCAGCCGCACCACGAAGCGCGCGCCGATCACCGCGCCCGACGCGTCGCGCCGGTTCTCGGCGATGATGCGCCCCTTCAGCGCCTCGACGATCTGGCGCGAGATCGAGAGCCCCAGCCCCGAGTGCGTGCCGAACCGTTCGCCCCGCGGCCGCTCGGAGTAGAACCGCTCGAAGATGTGTTCGAGCTTGGCCTCGGGAATCCCCGGCCCCTCGTCCTCCACCGCGACCTCGACGAGGCCGCCCGCGCGCCGCCCGGTCAGCCGGATCAGACCGCAAGGCGGGCTGAACGACACCGCGTTGCCGATCAGGTTGCGGAACACCTGCACGAGCCGCCCCTCGACGCCGTTGACCGTGAGCCCGCTCTCCGGCGCCTCCAGCACCACGCGCGGCCCGTCCGGCGCGCGCGTGGTCTCGTGGATATCGGTGAGCGTCGCGAGGATCGGCGCGACGTCCACCCGCTCGGCGATGGTGCGCGACAGTTCTGCGTCGACCCGGCTCGCATCCGAGATGTCGCTGATGAGCCGGTCCAGACGCTGGACGTCCTCGGCGATCACCGCGAGCAGGCGCTGCTGGCGCTCGGGGTCATGCACGCGGCGCAGCGTCTCGATCGCGCTGCGGATCGAGGTGAGCGGGTTCTTGATCTCGTGCGCGACGTCGGCGGCGAAGCGTTCGATCGCATCCATCCGCGCCCAGAGCGCGGTCGCACTCTCGTCCAGCGCCTGGGCGAGCGCGCCGATCTCGTCGCGCCGCGCCTTCAGCGACGGCCGCACGCGGCCGTGCCGTCCGCGCCCCTCGCGCATCCGTTCCGCCGTGCGCGCGAGCCGCAGCAGCGGGCGCGCGATCGTGGTGGAGAGGTAGAACGACAGTCCGACCGTCAGCGCCAGCGCCAGGCCGAACGCGGCGATGATGGTCATGCGCACCTGGAACAGCGCCTCGTCCACCTCGCGCGCCTCGCGCGTGAGCAGCACCACCCCGACCACGTCGCGGTTGCGGATCGCCGGCACCGCGACCGACACGACCAGCCGTCCATCGTCGGTGCGGCGCACCAGCGGCGCACCCTGGCCAGCGGTCGCGGTGGCGAGCAGCGGGTGGATGTCGGGGTTCCACTCACCGTCGCCCGCGATGATCGGGTAGGTGGCGCCCCGTGGCAGCAGCGCCATCACGGTCTCGTAGCCTGCGACAACGGCGGCGGCGAAGGCGCTTCGCTCGGGCGGCGGAGGGGGGAGGGGCTCCGTGGTCACGGCGCCGCCCGGTCCGGTGATCACCCTGCTGTCGGCGACCAGGTCGCCGTCCGGGTCATAGAGCCGGGCCCGGGCGAAGGGCGTGGGTTCCACCAGGCGGCGCAGCAGCGGCCGGGCCAGGTCGGGGACGAGCACCGGGCGCTCGGGATCCTCGATCGAGGTCGCACTCTCGCCGATCGCGCCGGCGAACACCTGCGCCTGCACGCGCAGGGACGCAGCTTCTGCGTCGATCAGCCCGTCCTGGTAGGTGTCGAGATACAGGAGTGCCGCCACCAGCAGCCCGAGCGGCAGCGCGTTGACCAGCAGGATCCGCCTGAGCAGCGGCGAGAACACCAGTTTGCGCAGCCGGCGCCGCGGCGCGCGGGCGAGATCCCCGGCGGGCTCGACGCTCCTCAGCGTCCCCGAATCGGGCATGGCGGCACGACGGAGGTCATTCCTCCTTGTAGCGGTAGCCGATGCCGTAGAGGGTCTCGATCTGCGCGAAACTGGTGTCGACGGCGCGGAACTTCTTGCGGATGCGCTTGACGTGGCTGTCGATCGTGCGGTCGTCGACGTAGATGTTCTCGCCATAGGCCGCGTCGATCAGCTGGTCGCGCGACTTGACGATGCCGGGCCGGGCGGCGAGCGCCTTGACCAGCAGGAACTCGGTGACGGTGAGCTGCACCGGCTGGCTCTTCCAGGTGCAGAGATGGCGGTTCTCGTCGAGCGCGAGCGAGCCGCGCGCGAGCACGCCCCCGGCCGGCTGGCCCGAGCCCTCGCCGCGGGCGAGTTCGTTGCGGCGCAGCAGGGCGCGGATGCGCTCGATCACCAGGCGCTGGCTGAACGGCTTGGTGATGTAGTCGTCGGCGCCAAGCCTCAGCCCCATCAGCTCGTCCACCTCCTCGTCCTTCGAGGTGAGGAAGATCACCGGCAGCGCGGTCTGCTTGCGCAGCCGCTGGAGCAGTTCGAGCCCGTCCATGCGCGGCATCTTGATGTCGAGCACGGCGAGATCGACCGGCTTGGCGGTGATGCCGTGCAGCGCGCTCTCGCCGTCGGTATAGGTGCGCACCTGATACCCTTCGGCCTCCAGCGTCATCGCGAGCGAGGTGAGGATGTTGCGGTCGTCGTCGACCAGGGCGATGGTCTGGGGCATCGGGGCCTCGGCCAAGGGTACGTGCTGGGCGGGGGCCTGGGGGGGCATGGCGGTCTGCATGGTCCCCAGGCTGACGCGCCATTGTGGCTGATCTCGGACGGAACGTGAACGGATCATGGCACGTGCATTGGACACCCAACTCCCCCCACCCGAGGTTGCAGCACGCCGGCTGATCCGAGCCGCGAAGGAGGCGACGCTGGCCACGGTCTCGGCCTCGGGTCAGCCCTTCGCCTCGCTGGTGACGCCGGCGACCGCGCCGGATCTGACCGTGCTGCTCTTCCTGTCGCAGCTCTCCGGGCATACCCGGCACCTCATGGCCGATGGGCGGTGCTCGCTGCTGTTCCTGGGTCCTGCGGCCGGCCCGAACCCGCAGACGCGGCCGCGGGTGACCATCACGGGCGTGGCCGAGCGGCTGGAGGGCGAGGCGGCGGCGGCGCTGAAGCCGCGCTGGCGCGCGCGCCACCCCTACGCCGGGCTCTATGCGGACCTGCCGGATTTCGCGCTCTGGCGGGTGGTGCCGCAGGAGGCGCTCTATGTCGGCGGTTTCGCGATGGCGCGGCGCGTGCCGGGCTCGGCGCTGCGGCCCGACCCGGCCGCGGTCGCGGCGCTGGCGGCGGCCGAGGCGGAGATTCTCGACCACGTCAACACCGAGCACGCGGATGCGGTGGCGGTGATCGTGCGCCGCCTGCTCGGTCGGGCCGGCCGCGGCTGGCGGATGGCTGGGGTGGATGTGGACGGCTGCACCTTCGCGCATGGCAACCGGATCGCGCGGCTTGTGTTCCAGACCCCCGTCCAGGACGCCGACGGGGTGCGCAAGGCCCTGATCCTGGCCGCACGCGCGGCGCGGGGGGCTGCTCAAAATTTGGGCGAGTCATAAGTTTTTTGCCATTTTTTGACCCCGCTCCTCGCCCACCCTATCTAGGGGCGAAGCCCGCCTGCCAGGTCTGACTCCAGGTCTGACTCCAGAACCACGCGAGGAGACGCCCATGCCGCAGCCGACCATCGCCATCCCCGGCCTCGCCCCGACCCGAACGGTGCGCGCGAACCTCGCGGCACCGGTGCTGATCGAGGCGGCGGTCGCGCGGGGGGAAGGTCGGCTCGCTGCCTCGGGCGCGCTGGTGGTGAACACCGGCCAGCACACCGGCCGCAGCGCGCGCGACAAATACGTGGTGGACGAGCCCTCGGTGCGCGAGGCGATCGACTGGGGCAAGGTGAACCAGAAGCTGTCGCCCGACCGATTCGCCATGCTGCGCGGCCGTGTTGCAGGGTTCCTCGCCGGTCAGGACCTGTTCGTGCAGGACCTCTACGCCGGTGCCGACCCGGCGCACCGCATCCGCGTGCGCGTGATCACCACCCATGCCTGGCATGCGCTGTTCGCGCGCAACATGTTCATCCGTCCCGCGCCGGCGGAGCTCGCGGACTTCGTCCCGGACTGGACCATCCTGCACGCGCCGGAGTTCCACGCCGACCCGACGCTCGACGGCACGCGCGGCGACTGCGCGATCGCGCTCTCCGCCGACTGGCGGGAGGTGGTCATCTGCGGCACGAGCTACGCCGGCGAGATCAAGAAGTCGATCTTCACCGTAATGAACTTCCTTCTGCCCGAGCGCGGTGTGATGCCGATGCACTGCTCGGCGAATGTCGGCGAGACGGGCGATGTGGCGCTGTTCTTCGGCCTCTCCGGCACCGGCAAGACGACGCTCTCCTCCGACCCGGCGCGACGGCTGATCGGTGACGACGAGCATGGCTGGAGCGAGGCCGGCACCTTCAACCTCGAGGGCGGCTGCTACGCCAAGGTGATCCGGCTCGACCCCGAGGCCGAGCCGCAGATCTGGTCGGCGATGCACCGCTTCGGCACCGTGCTGGAGAACGTGGTGGTCGACAAGACCACCGGCGTGCTCGATCTCGAGGATGCGCGCCACACCGAGAACACGCGCGCCTGCTATCCGATCGACTTCATCGACGGCGCGCTGCCGGACGGGCGCGCGGGCCACCCCCGCCACGTGTTCATGCTGACCGCGGATGCGTTCGGCGTGCTGCCGCCGATCGCCAGGCTCACGCCCGAGCAGGCGATGTACCACTTCCTCTCGGGCTACACCGCGCGCGTCGCCGGCACCGAGAAGGGGCTTGGCCGCGAACCCAAGGCGACCTTCTCGGCCTGTTTCGGCGCGCCGTTCCTGCCGCGCCCGCCTGCGGTGTACGGACGGATGCTGGCCGAGCGGATCGCGCGCCACGGCGCGTCGTGCTGGCTGGTGAACACCGGCTGGACCGGCGGCGCCCACGGGGTCGGGCGGCGGATGCGCATCGCCGACACCCGTGCGCTGCTGGCCGCGGCGCTGGACGGCAGCCTCGCGCGTGCGCCGATGCGCACCGACCCGTTCTTCGGCTTCGCCGTGCCGACCGCGTGCCCCGGTGTCGATCCGCGCGTGCTCGACCCGCGCGCGACCTGGGCTGAGGCGGCGGCCTATGACGCCGCGGCGCGCGACCTCGTCGGGCGGTTCGAGCGCAACTTCGAGCGGTTCGCTTCCGAGGTCGATGACGGGGTGCGCGAGGCGGCGGTCCGCGCTGCCGCCTGACGCGGCTCAGCCGTCATCGCGCCGGAACCGCGCCGCCACCAGCGGATCGTCGAGCGCGGCCGAGCCGTCGGCGTGCGCGGTGCGCACCTCGACCCGGTCGAACCAAGGCGCGGTCCCCCGGGCGCGGCGCAGGAACAACCGGTGCAAGGCCGTCGCGAGCGAGGCGCGTGGGGCGCAGCACGGGCAGGCGGCGCCGTGGCCGGGCTGCTCCGGCGCGATCCGCTCGACCAGCGGATGGCCGCGCGGGGCGAGGGCGGTCGCCTCCACCACCAGCGCCACACCCGGCGGCGGCCCGCCGGGGCGGGGCGGACTGAAGCGCACCAGGATCCGATCGTCGGCCATGACTCGACATAAAGACATGTTTATGTCATTGGCAAGCCCATGCGTGAGGTCCTCACCGCGCTTCGTGCGATCGCCGAGCCCACACGGCTGCGCCTCGTCGCGCTGGTGGCCGAGGGCGAGTGGTGCGTCACCGACCTCGTCGAGATCCTTGGCCAGTCCCAGCCGCGGCTCTCGCGCCACCTGAAGCTCCTCTCCGACGCCGGCGTGCTCGCCCGCGCGCGCGAGGGCGCCAACATCTATTTCCGCCTCGCCGAAACCGGCTCCGGCGGCGCGCTCGCGCGCTCGGCGCTGGCCCGCGTGAGCGAGGACGACCCCCTGCTCGTCGCCGACCGCCACCGCGCCAGCTCGCTCCGTGCCGCCCGCGCCCGCGCCGCCTCCGCCGCGTTCCAGGCCAACCCGACCGCCTGGGACGAACTGCGCGCGCTCGACCTGCCCGCCGCGACCATCGAGGCGCGGCTGCTCGACACCCTGCCGCCGGGCCCGCTCGGCCGGCTGCTCGACATCGGCACCGGCACCGGCCGGATGCTGGAACTGCTTGCCCCGCGCGCCGAGCGCGCGACCGGCGTCGACCTCTCGCGCGAGATGCTGGCGCTGGCCCGTGCGCGGCTCGCCGAGGCCGGGCTCGGCCGCTGCGCGCTGCGTCAGGCGGACATGAGTCGGCTCCCCTTCGCGCCGGCGAGCTTCGATCTGATCACCCTCTCGATGGTGCTGCACTACGCCGACCACCCGGAGGAGGTGCTCACCGAGGCCGCGCGCGTGCTGGCCCCCGGCGGCACGCTCGCGGTCATCGACCTCGCCCCGCACGGCGACGACGCGCTGGTGCGTCGGCTCGCGCATCGCTGGCCGGGCTTCCCCGCGCCGCAGATGGCCGCCTGGCTCGCCGCCGCCGGGCTTGCGCCGCGCCCGGCCGTGGCTCTGCCCGGCCCGCTCACCGTGCATCTGCATCTCGCCGCCTGCCCCGTGCCCGCGCCCGCCCCCGCCGGCGCCGCCCGCATCGACGCCTGAGGATCCGCCATGTCCCGCCCGCACCTGCTCGACGCCCTCCGCGACACCGTGCTGCTCTGCGACGGCGGCTTCGGCGCGCGCATCCAGGCGATGACGCTCGACATCGAGCGCGACTTCATGGGCAAGGAGAACTGCACCGAGGTGCTGCTGCTCTCGCGCCCCGACATCGTCCGTGAGATCCACCGCGGCTACTACGAGGCCGGCGCCGACATGGTGGAGACGAACACCTTCGGCGCCTCGCCGATCACCCTCGCCGAGTTCGGGCTCGAGGATCAGGCCTTCGCGCTCAACAAGGTCGCGGTCGAGCTCGCGCGCGAGGCGGCCGAGCAGTTCAGCGACGGGCGGCACCGCTGGGTGGTCGGCTCGATCGGTCCGGGCACGAAACTGCCGACCCTCGGCAACATCGACTACGACACGCTCGAAGCGGCGCTGACCCAGCAGGCCGAGGGACTGATCGCCGGCGGCGCGGATGCGATCCTGATCGAGACCTGCCAGGACACGTTGCAGATCAAGGCCGCGGTGAACGGGTCGAAGATCGCGCGCGCCCGCGCCGGCAAGGCCAGCCTGCCGGTGTTCGTGCAGGTGACGGTCGAGACCACCGGCACGCTGCTGGTCGGCCCCGACATCTCCGCCGCCGCGGCCGTGATCCACGCGCTCGACGTGCCGCTGATCGGGCTGAACTGCGCGACGGGCCCGCAGGAGATGGCCGAGCATGTGCGCTGGCTGGCGCAGAACTGGCCCGGGCTGCTGAGCGTGCAGCCGAACGCGGGCCTGCCCGAACTGGTGGACGGCAGGACGCACTATCCGCTGACGCCCGAGGAGCTCGCGGTCTGGCTCGAACGTTTCGTCGCCGAGGACGGGGTGAACCTGATCGGCGGCTGCTGCGGCACCAACAACGCGCATATCGCGGCGCTCGATGCGATGCTGCGCAAGCGTGACGGTACCGCGCGCCGCCCTGCGCCTGTGCCACGCAAGCCCGTCTGGGTCCCCTCGGTCGCCTCGCTCTACACTGCGACCGCGCTGCGCCAGGAGAACGCCTATTTCTCGATCGGCGAGCGCTGCAACGCCAACGGCTCCAAGAAGTGGCGCGAGCTCCAGGCCGTGAACGACTGGGACGGCTGCGTGGCGATGGGCCGCGAGCAGGTGGGCGAGGGCTCGAACAGCCTCGACATCTGCACCGCCTTCGTCGGCCGCGACGAGCTCTACGAGATGAACGAGGTGATCCGACGCTTCACCTCCTCGGTGAATTCCCCACTGGTGATCGACAGCACCGAGACCAACGTGATCGAGGCGGCGCTGAAGCTGCACGGCGGCAAGCCGATCATCAACTCGATCAACTTCGAGGACGGCGAGCGCGCCGCGCGCGACCGCCTGGTGCTTGCGAAGAAGTTCGGCGCGGCGGTGATCGCGCTGACGATCGACGAGGCCGGCATGGCCAAGACCGCCGAGGACAAGCTGCGCATCGCGCGCCGCCTGGTCGAGTTCGCCTGCGACCGGCACGGCCTGCCGCAGTCCGACCTGCTGATCGATCCGCTGACCTTCACTATCGCCACCGGCAACGAGGATGACCGCAAGCTGGGGCAGTGGACGCTCGAAGGGATCAGGATGATCCGCGAGGCCTTCCCGGACATCCAGATCATCCTCGGCCTCTCCAACATCTCGTTCGGGCTGAACCCGGCCGCGCGCCACGTGCTCAACTCGGTGTTCCTCGACCACGCGCTGCGCGCCGGCATGACCGGCGCGATCGTGCATGTCTCGAAGATCAAGCCGCTGCACCAGATCCCGGAGGAGGAGGTGCGGGTCGCCGAGGACCTGATCTTCGATCGCCGCCGCGAGGGCTACGACCCGCTCCAGCGCATGCTGGAGCTGTTTGCCGACCGCAAGGCCGCCGACACCGGCAAGCGCAAGCGTGCCGAGACGGTGGAGGGCCGGCTGAAGGACCGCATCGTCGACGGCGACCGCAAGGGGCTGGAGGACGATCTCGCCGGCGCGATGGCCAAGGGCATCGTGCCGCTCGACATCATCAACACCATCCTGCTCGACGGCATGAAGGTGGTGGGCGAGCTGTTCGGCGCGGGCAAGATGCAGCTCCCGTTCGTGCTGCAATCGGCGGAGACCATGAAGGCGGCCGTGGCGTATCTCGAGCCGCACATGGAACGGATCGAGGGCCAGACCAAGGGCACGGTCGTGCTCGCCACCGTCAAGGGTGACGTGCACGACATCGGCAAGAACCTGGTCGACATCATCCTGACCAACAACGGCTACCGGGTGGTCAACCTGGGCATCAAGGTGACGCTCGCCGACATGCTGAAGGCCGCGAACGAGAACAAGGCCCAGGCGATCGGCATGAGCGGGCTGCTCGTGAAATCCACCGTGGTGATGCGCGAGAACCTCGAGGAGATGACGCGGCTCGGCGTCGATATCCCGGTGATGCTCGGCGGCGCGGCACTGACCCGGAACTACGTCGAGCAAGACTGCGCGCTGGCCTATGGTGCCGGGCGCGTCGCCTATGCGCGCGACGCCTTCGACGGGCTCCACTTGATGGACAAGGTGGTCGGCGGACAGTTCGACGACTACCTCGCCGCGGTGCAGGCCAAGCGCAAGGGCAAGCCGACGAATACGCGACGCAGGCTCGGCGAGGCGGCGGACGCGGCGACCGCGCCGGTCGATCGCGCCTATGCCCGGGCGCGTCGGCGACGGCTGGCCGACGGCTACGTGCCGACCACTCCGCCGTTCTGGGGCCCCCGGCTGCTTGAAGCGCCGACCAAGGCGGTGGTGCCGTTCATCAACGAGCGCTCACTCTACCAGTTCCAGTGGGGATTCCGGAAACAGGGAAGAAGGCTCGAGGATTTCCTCGGCTGGGCGAAGCAGGAACTGCGCCCGGTGCTGAAGCGGATGCTGAAGCTCTGCGAGGACGAGCAGATCCTCCGGCCGCAGGCGCTCTACGGCTACTGGAAAGCAGCCGGCGAAGGCAACGACGTGGTGCTGTTCATGGAGGACGGCAGGACCGAGCTCTGCCGCTTCACCCTGCCGCGCCAGGCCAAGGAGGACGGCGAGTGCATCGCCGACTTCTTCCGTGACATCGACGACGGGCCCGACAGGCGGGACGTGATCGGGTTGCAGGTGGTGACCGTCGGGCAGAAGGCGTCCGACATCGCACGGCAGTGGTTCGAGGCGAACCGCTACCAGGACTATCTCTACCTGCACGGGCTCTCGGTCGAGGTGGCGGAGGCGTTGGCGGAGTACGTGCACAAGCGCATCCGCGCCGAATGCGGCTTCGCCGCCGAGGACGACCGCGACATCGACAAGATGCTGCAGCAAGGCTATCGCGGCTCGCGCTACTCCTTCGGCTATCCCGCCTGCCCGAAGCTCGAGGACCAGCTGCCGCTGCTCAGCCTGCTGGACGGCGAGCGGATCGGCGTGTCGCTGTCGGACGAATGGCAGCTCCATCCCGAGCAGAGCACCAGCGCGATCGTGGTGCTGCACCCGCGCGCGAAGTACTTCTCGGTGTAGAAGGAACACGGATGGGGGGACGACGGTCGTCCCCCCATGCCCCCCTCCACGACCGCGCGCCGTCAGCGGAGCGCGGCGTTGATCTTCTCCAGCGCCGTCGCGCCGGGGCACAGGGCCGCGTCCTCGAGACGATTGAGCGGCGTGACGACCGTGCCGAGATGGTCGTGCAGGTCCTCGGGGTGCGGATCGACGTACAGCAGCCCCGTCACGATCTCGCCCATCGCCTTGTGACGCGCGAGGTAGTTCAACGCCGCCACCCGATCGGTCGGGTCGTGGTCGTCGTGCAGCTTGCGCATCCGCAACAACGACCCATCGTGCTGCGTCACCTCGGTCAGATCGCCGGGTGCGTAGGACGCCGTGATCTCCGTCCGCTCGAAGAACACATCCAGCCGGTTCACCGCCTCGTTGTGCTCGCGCACGTAGTCGTAGCTCTTGGTGCTGCCCTCGTGATTGTTGAACGCCACGCAGGGGCTGATGCAGTCGATGAACGCCACGCCCTGGTGCATCAGCGCGCCCTTGATCAGCGGCACGAGCTGGTCCTTGTCGCCCGAGAAGCTGCGCGCGACATAGGTCGCGCCGAGCTCGAGCGCGAGCGCCACGAGGTCGATCGGCTCGTCGGTGTTGACCGCGCCCTTCTTGGCCTTCGAGCCCTTGTCGGAGGTGGCGGAGAACTGGCCCTTGGTCAGCCCATAGACGCCGTTGTTCTCGACGATGTAGGTCATGTTGACGCCGCGCCGCATCAGATGCGCGAACTGGCCGAGCCCGATCGAGGCGCTGTCGCCGTCGCCGGACACGCCGAGATAGATCAGCTCGCGGTTGGCGAGATTGGCGCCCGTCAGCACCGAGGGCATCCGCCCATGCACCGAATTGAAGCCGTGGCTCGCGCCGAGGAAGTAGTCCGGCGTCTTGGACGAACAGCCGATGCCGGAGAGCTTCGCCACGCGATGCGGTGGGATCGAGAGCTCCCACACCGCCTGGATGATCGCGGCACTGATCGAGTCATGCCCGCAGCCGGCGCACAGCGTGCTGATCGAGCCCTCGTAGTCGCGGCGCGTCAGGCCGAGCGTGTTGGTCGGCAGCTTCGGGTGATGCAGCGCAGGCTTCAGGTAGCTCATGGCACGGTCTTCCGGAGCGGCACCACGTCGAGCGAGCCGGCCTGGCGGCCGATCGCGGTGCGGATGAAGCGGGCGGTGATCGGCGTGCCGTCGTAGTGCAGCACCGGCACCAGGCGCGCGGGGTCGATCCCGCACTCGGTCGTGATCAAGGTGCGCAGCTGCGCGTCGCGGTTCTGCTCCACCACGAACACGGTCTCGTGCGCCTCGATGAAGCGGGCGACATCGTCGTGGAAGGGAAAGGCGCGGACGCGCAGTGCGTCGAGATGAATCCCATCCTGCTGCAGCCCGCCTAGCGCCTCGCGCATCGCCGCCGAGGTGCTGCCGTAGTAGATCACGCCATAGGGGGTCGTGCGGGCCGCCGTCTGCTCGATCGGCCCTGGCACGAGCTCCTTCGCCGTCTCGAACTTCCGCAGCAGCCGCTGCATGTTGTCGACATACGCCGCGCCATGCTCGGTGTACTTCGCCAGGCGGTCGCGCGACGTGCCGCGGGTGAAGAACGCGCCCTTCGAGGGATGCGTGCCGGGATAGGTGCGGTAGGGGATGCCGTCGCCGTCCACGTCGAGATAGCGGCCGAAGCTGCTCGCCTGCTCCAGCATCGCCGCGGTCATCACCTTGCCGCGGTCCATCCGGCGGTTGTCGTCCCAGGCGAAGGGCTCGCACAGCCAGTCGTTCATGCCGATGTCGAGGTCGAGCATGACGAAGATCGTGGTCTGCAAGCGGTCGGCGAGATCGAACGCGGCCGCGCCGAACTCGAAGCACTCGCGCGGGTCCTCGGGGAGCAGCAGCACATGCTTGGTGTCGCCGTGGCTGGCATAGGCGGCAAGCAGGACGTCGCTCTGCTGCGTGCGCGTCGGCATGCCGGTGGAGGGACCGGCGCGCTGCACGTCGAAGATCACCGCCGGGATTTCGGCGAAGTAGGACAGCCCGACGAACTCCTGCATCAGCGAGATGCCGGGCCCGGACGTGGCCGTGAAGGCGCGCGCCCCGTTCCAGGACGCGCCGATCACGATGCCGATCGAGGCGAGCTCGTCCTCGGCCTGCACGATCGCGTAGCGCTTGCTGCCATCCGGATCGGTACGGAAGCGGCGGCAGTAGCGCTCGAACGCCTCGGCGAGCGAGGTGCTCGGCGTGATCGGGTACCACGCGCAGACGGTCGCCCCGCCATACACCGCCCCGAGCGCGGCCGCGGCGTTGCCCTCAACGTAGATTCGGCTGCCGACCTTGTCGGAGGTCTCCAGCCGCAGCCCGATCGGCGGCAGGTTCGCGGCTGCCCAGTCGCGGCCCGTCTGGAACGCGTCGCGGTTCGAGGCCGCGAGCTTCTCCTTGCCCCTGTACTGCTCGGTCAGCAGCTGCTCGACCACCGCCGGATCGATGCCCAGCAGCGACGAGAGCGCGCCGACATACATGATGTTCTTGAACAGCTGGCGCTGGCGCGCATCCGAGTAGGTGGCGTTGCACATCTCGGTCAGCGGTACGCCGAGCACGGTGATGTCGTCGCGGAAGCGGCTCCGAGGCATGGGCTTGGTGCTGTCATAGAACAGGTAGCCGCCGGGCTCGAGCTCGGCGATGTCGCGGTCCCAGGTCTGCGGGTTCATCGCCACCGCGAGATCGACGCCGCCGCGCCGGCCGAGATGCCCCTCACCGCTGACACGGACCTCGAACCAGGTCGGCAGGCCCTGGATGTTCGAGGGGAAGATGTTGCGCGAGGCGATCGGGATGCCCATCCGCAGGATCGACTTCGCGAACAGCTGGTTGGCCGAGGCCGAACCCGAGCCGTTGACGTTGGCGAACTTGACGACGAAGTCGTTGATGGCGGTCAGCGGCTGCATGCGTGCGCCCCGTTCGCGTAGGTCTTGGCGGTCTCGAGATAGAATTTCTGCATGTCCCAGGCCCCGGTGGGGCAGCGTTCGGCGCACAGGCCGCAGTGCAGGCAGACGTCCTCGTCCTTCACCATCGCGCGCCCGGTCTTGAGCCCGTCCTCGACGTAGAGATCCTGCTGGCGGTTGATGGCCGGCGCCTTCAGCCGCGTGCGCAGCTCATCCTCCTCGCCGTTCTCGGTGAAGGTGATGCAGTCGGTCGGGCAGATGTCCACGCAGCCGTCGCACTCGATGCAGAGCCGGGCGTTGAACACCGTCTGCACGTCGCAGTTCAGGCAGCGCTGCGCTTCCTTGTAGGCGAGCTCGCGATCGTAGCCGAGCTCGACCTCGACGCGGATGTCGCGGAGCGCGAGCCGCTCCTCGACATGCGGTACCTTGTAGCGGAGGTCGATCGAGATGTCGTTGTCGTAGCTCCACTCGTGGATGCCCATCTTCTGGCTGGCCATGCGCACATGCGGGTCGGGCCGGTCGTGCACGTCCTGGCCGCGGCAGTGGAGGTCGATCGAGACGGCGGCCTCGTGGCCATGCGCGACCGCCCAGATGATGTTCTTCGGCCCGAACGCCGCATCGCCGCCGAAGAACACGCTCGGTAGGGTCGATTGCAGCGTCACCGGATCGAGCTTTGGCAGGCCCCAGCGATCGAACTCCAGGCCGATGTCGCGCTCGATCCAGGGGAAGGCGTTCTCCTGGCCGATCGCCACCAGCACATCGTCACACGCGTAGGTGACGTCGGGCTCGCCGGTGGGAACAAGATTGCGCCGCCCCTTGGCGTCGTACTCGGCCTTGACCTTCTCGAAGACCATGCCGGTGAGCCGGCCGTTCTCGTGCAGCACCTGCTTCGGCACCAGGTAGTCGAGGATCGGGATGCCCTCGCGCATCGCGTCCTCCTTCTCCCAGGGCGAGGCCTTCATCTCCTCGAAGCCGGAGCGGACGATCACCTTCACGTCCTCGCCGCCGAGCCGGCGCGCGGAGCGGCAGCAATCCATCGCCGTGTTGCCGCCGCCCAGCACGATCACGCGCCTGCCGACCTGCTCGACATGGCCGAACGACACCTTGGCCAGCCACTCGATGCCGATATGGATGTTGGCCGAGGCTTCCGCGCGGCCGGGCACGTCAAGCTCGCGCCCGCGCGGCGCGCCGCAGCCGATGAACACCGCGTCGAAGCCCTCGTCGAGCAGACCCTTGAGGCTCGGCACGCTGTGGTTGTAGTGCGTGACCACGCCGCCACGCCGCGTGATGTAGCCGACCTCCTCCTCGATCACGCTCTCGGGCAGGCGGAAGCGGGGGATCTGCGTCCACATGAAGCCGCCGCCGCGCGCCTCCGAGTCATAGACATGGACCTCGTAGCCGAGCAGGGCGAGGTCGCGCGCGACCGTCAGGCTCGCCGGCCCGGCGCCGACGCAGGCGATGCGCTTGCCGTTCTTCTGCGCCGGGACGGGCGGCATGAGGCTCAGCACGTCGTCCTTGTTGTCGGCAGCGACACGCTTGAGCCGGCAGATGGCGACCGGCTCCTCCTCGACGCGTCCGCGCCGGCAGGCCGGCTCGCAGGGCCGGTCGCAGGTCCGCCCGAGGATCCCGGGGAACACGTTCGAGTGCCAGTTGATCATGTAGGCGTCGGTGTAGCGGCCCGCCGCGATCAGCCGGATGTATTCGGGGACGGGCGTATGCGCGGGGCACGCCCATTGGCAGTCCACCACCTTGTGGAAGTGGGCGGGGGTGGTCAGGTCGGTTGGCCTCAAGGCGCTTCCTCCGCCTGCGCGCTGCACCGGAGCGACGCAGGCCCAAGCCTCATTGTTCCAACCATCATGGGGGCACTCGCCTGCCGCGACAACAGCACGCAGGCGCACTTCCGTGACATCTGAAGCAGGGCGGTCGCGCGCTGCGCGCAAGCCCCTTCCGCCTCGATCCCGGACGTCCCACACTGACCGGGCACGGCAGCAGACAGGGAGCGCCGACGTGGCCATCGCCCATCTCACTCAGAACTGGACCGTCACCAAGCCGGCCGCGCAGGGCCGCAAGGGCGTGGTGGTCTCGCAGGTGCGAACAGCGGCCGAGGCCGGCGTGCTGATGCTCGAGGCGGGCGGCAGCGCGGCCGATGCCGCGGTCGCGACCGCCTTTGCGCTCGCCGCGGTCGAGCCCTGGAACTCCGGGCTAGGCGGGATCGGCTTCACGCTCGTGCATCCGGCGGGCGAGCGGTCGGCGCGCGTGGTCGATTTCGGCCCGGTCTCCCCCGCGAGGCTGGATCCCCAGCTGTTTCCGCTGGTGCCCGGGCACTCGGACCACCTGTTCGCCTGGCCGAACGTGCAGGACGACCGCAACGTGCACGGCCCACTCTCGGTGGTGATCCCGTCCTCGGTCGCTGGCTATGCCGAGGTCCACCGGCGCTGGGGCCGCCTGCCGCTGAAGGACGTGCTGGCGCCGGCGATCGCACTCGCCAAGGCGGGGCTGCCCGCCGACTGGGTGACGGCGCTGAAGCTCGCCTCGGCCGCGCCCGACCTGCGCCGCTACGCCGAGAGCGCGCGCATCTACCTGCCCGACGGGCTGCCGCCGGCGCCGCCCTATGTCGGCCCGGCGAAGCGGATCGTGCTCGGCAAGCTGCCGGCGACGCTGGAGCGCCTGGCGGAGGCCGGGCTTGAGGACTTCTACCGCGGCGAGATCGCGGCCGCGATCGCGGCCGACATGGCCGAGCTCGGTGGCGTGCTGGATGCCGCCGATCTCGCCGGCTGCGCGGCGCGGCTGACGGAGGCGAGCCAGCATCCCTGGCGCGGCCGGGTGATCCAGGGCGCGGGCGGGCTGACCGCGGCGCCGACGATGCAGCGCGTGCTGGAGGCGCTCGGGGCCGAGCGGTTCGGCGCCGCACCCGATGCGGCGTTCTTCACGGCCTTCGCGGCCGCGATGCAGCGCGCCTATGCCGAGCGGCTCGCCGGGCTCGGCGACACGACCGAGGCGAACCCGCGCGCGGCCGAGGCGTGCACGACGCATCTGACGGCGGCGGACGCGGACGGGATGATGGTGTCGATGACGACCACGCTGCTGTCGTCGATGGGCAGCCGCGTGGTGCTGCCGCGCACGGGCGTGCTGATGAACAACGGCGTGTTCTGGTTTGACCCGCGCCCGGGACAGGCGAACAGCATCGGCCCGCGCAAGCGCCCGCTCTGCAACATGAGCCCGGTGATCGTCGCGAAGGACGGTCGGCCCGAGATCGCCGCCGGCGCGTCGGGTGGGCGGCGCATCCTGGCGGCGGTGCTGCAGACGCTGCTGTTCGTGCTGGAGTTCGGCATGGACCCGGCGAAGGCGGCGCACCAGCCGCGCATCGACGTGAGCGGCGAGACCGGTGTGTCGGCCGATCCGCGGCTCGACCGGAGCATCCTCAATGTGCTGCGCGAGCGCTTCGGCGCACAGGAGGTGGAGCACACGGTGATGCCGGTGAACTACGCGTGCCCGAACATGATCGCGATCGGGCCGGACGGCGTGCGCACCGGCATCAGCGACGTGATCAGCCCCTGGAGCGGCGCGATCGCCCAGGCCTGAGCGATCGGCCGGGCGTCAGCCCACCTTCGCCCTGAGCCCCGCCTGCTCAGCGCACCAGCGCGCCGTCTCCTCATGGGTCGCGAACCATACGCCGGGCTTGGCCTTCATATGGGCGACCAGCCGGTCGAGCAGCGGCATGCGCGAGCGGTGGCCGATCACATGCGGGTGCATGGTGAGCAGGAACATCCCGCCTTCCTCATAGGCGCCGTCGAACTCGGCGCGGAAGATCTCCTCGACGGCCGAGGGCGGCGTGTAGGGCCTGAGCGCCGAGAACCGCACCATGTTGAAGTACACCGCATCGTCGCGGATCCATTCCGGCGGCAGTTCGACGATTCCGGTTGGCTCGCCGTCGGCCACCAGTTCGTAGGCGTCGTCGTCGCCCATCAGGCTCGAATCGTAGAGCAGGCCCATCTCGCGGATGATCGACATGGTCGCGGTCGAGAAGTCCCACGAGGCGGTGCGCATCCCCACCGGCCGCCGCCCGGCGATCTTCTCCAGCGTATCCGCGGCACGGAAGCTGAGGTCGCGCTCGGCGGCGGCGGGCAGGGTGGTGTTCGCCTCGTGGATCCAGGAGTGGATGCCGATCTCGTGGCCCTCATCGGCGACCGCACGCACCTCGTCCGGATAGAGCAGCGCCGAGACCGCGGGGTAGAAGAAGGTCGCGCGCACGCCGTGCCGGTCGAGCAGCCGGCGGATGCGTGGGATCGCCTGGCGGTTGCCGTACTGCCCCTGGCTGATCCGCATCGGGCTTTCGTCGGCGTCGCGCAGCGGGATGGTGTCGTGATCGGCGTCGAAGGAGAGGGTGACGCAGCAGCGCGCGCCGTCGGGCCAGGATGCAGGGCGAAGCGAGCGGCCGGCGCGGGCGCGGTTGACGATGCCCCGCCAGACCTCCTCCGGCCACTCCCAGGGCTGGCCGTGCCGGCGCGTCGTTTCGGTCTCCGCCATCGCTCGCTTCCTCGTGTCGCTGCGGCGCGACGATGGGCCGTTGCCCATGGGACCGCAAGCGCCCAGGGTGGAGCGATCGACCCGGAGACCGACCCTGCATGACCGACCTCGCAACCCTTTCCACTGCCGCACTGGTGCAGGGCTACGCACGCGGTGTGTTCTCGCCGCGCGAAGTCGTGCGGGCCTGTCTCGACCGTATCGCCCGGCTCGAGCCGCAGCTCAACGCGATGGCGGTGATCGACGCCGAGGGCGCCGAACGCGCGGCTGCCGCCAGCGAGCATCGTTGGTTCGCCGGACGTCCGCTCGGTGTGCTCGATGGCGTGCCGGCGACGGTGAAGGACCTCATCGATCTTGCCGGCTTCCCCACACGGCGCGGCAGCCGCGTGACCGATCCGGCACCGGTCGCGCATGACGCACCGTCGGTGTTGGGGCTGAAAGCGGCAGGCGCGGTGATCCTCGGCAAGACGACGACGACGGAGTTCGGCTGGAAGTCGCCGGGCGACTGCCCGCTGCACGGGATCACGCGCAATCCTTGGAACACCGCGATGACGCCGGGCGGCTCGTCCTCCGGGGCCGGCGCGGCGTGCGCGGGTGGGTACGGTCCGTTGCATATCGGCACCGATGCCGGCGGTTCGATCCGCATCCCGGCGGCGTGGTGCGGCATCGTCGGCGTGAAGCCGAGCTTCGGTCGAGTGCCGCAATGGCCGCTCGGCGCCTTCGCCTCGGTCGCGGTGGCGGGGCCGATGACGCGTCGCGTGGCGGATGCAGCGCTGATGCTGGGCGCGATGGCGCGGTTCGACTGGCGCGACCCGTTCGCGTTGCCCGACCCCGAGCCAGGCTGGCCCGGTCCCGTGATGGCCGATGTCGCGGGGCTCAGGATCGCCATCGTGCGCCGGCTCGGCTTCGCCGCGCCCGCCGACGAGGCGGCCTGGGCGGCGGTGGACCGCGCTGCAACCGCGCTCGACGAACGCGGCGCGATCATCGAGGAGGCGGACCCGAACCTGCCGGATACCCGCGCGGTGTTCGTGCAGGTCTGGTCGAACGCGCTCGCGCGGCTGGTCGGGTCGCTGCCGGACGGGAAGCGCGACCTGCTCGATCCCGGGCTGTCGGCGCTGGCGCAGCGCGCGCCGCCGATGACGGCCGGCGAGTTTCTCGCGATCCAGGCGGCAACGATCGAGACCGCGCACGGCATGGCGGCGTTCCACCGCCAGTTCGATGCGGTGCTGTGCCCGACCGTGCCTGGGCCGCCGCCGGCGGTCGATGCGCCGCTGCTGGCGCCCGAGCAGGATCTCTGGCAGCGCTGGGCGCCGTGGACCTTCGCGTTCAACCTCTCGCGCCAGCCCGCGGTGACGGTGCCGACGGGGCTCGGCGTGGACGGCCTGCCGCGCGCGGTGCAGGTCGCGGCCCCGCTCTACGGCGACGCGCTCGCGCTCCGCGTTGCGGCGGCGATCGAGGTGGCGCTGGAGCCGCCGACGCTCGCGTTGCTGTAACCGCTACCCGCCGCGCGACGAACGAAGGATCATGCTGCCGCACCCCGTCATCGGGCTGATGGTCAAGGCGCCGCGTCCGGGCCTTGCGAAGACCCGGCTGATCCCCGCGCTCGGCGCGGCCGGCGCGGCAGCGCTGGCGCAGGCGTTCATCGCCGACAGCGCGGTCCTGCTGCGCGGCAGCGGCGCCGATGCCGTCGTGCTCGCCACGCCGGCCGAGGCGACGCCAGCGCTGTCCGCGGTGACGGGGTTGCCGGCGCTGGTGCAGCGCGACGGCGATCTCGGTGCGCGCATGCACGGCGCATTCGCCGATCTGTTCGCGCGCGGCGGTTCGCCCGTGCTGCTGATCGGGGCCGACGCTCCGACGCTGCCACCGCAGCATCTGGGCGCGGCGCTGCGCCTGGCGGTAACGAATCCCGAGGCGGTGGTGCTGGGTCCGGCGGAGGACGGCGGATACTGGTGCATCGCGCTCACCCGACCGCAGCCGTGTCTGTTCTCGTCGATCGCGTGGGGCACGGCGTCGGTGCTCGCGGAGACGCAGGCGCGCGCACGGCGGTTCGGGATCCCGGTCGTGCTCGCGCCGCGCTGGCATGACGTGGACCAGCCGGCCGATCTCGACCAGCTGCGTCGCGACCTCGCGCGCGATCCGTGGGCGGCGCCGCACACGCGTGCCGTGCTGGCCTCTGACGCCGTGCCGATCCCCGCCTGAGGCGCTGCTCGTTCGGCTTCGCACTTGCCTCCATTCGGTCTAGCCTCGCGCGCAACCGCCGACCGGGAGGACATCATGATCCGTCGCCGCCATGCCCTCGGGCTGACGCTGGGCCTGCCCGCGCTGATCGGCAGCGCACGGGCGCAGGCGTTTCCGGATCGGCCGCTCAGCATGATCGTGCCGTTCCCGCCCGGTGGTCAGGCGGATCTCGCCGCGCGGCCGATCGCGGCGGCGATGGAGAGGCTGCTCGGCAGGCCGGTGGTGGTGGTGAACCGGGGCGGGGCGGGCGGGGCGGTCGGCAATCGTGCGGCGGCGCAGTCGGCGCCGGACGGCTACACGCTGCTGATGACGCTCTCGTCGCTCGCGGTGCTGCCGGAGGCGGATCGTCTGTTCGGTCGCCCCCCGACCTATGAGGTGAGCCAGCTCGAACCGGTGGGGCGTGTGCTCGCCGATCCGACGCTGCTGGCGGTGCCGTTCAATGCGCCCTGGCGTGATCTCGACGCGCTGATCGCGGATGCGAGGTCGCGGCCGGCGACGATTCCCTATGGCAGTTCGGGCACCTACGGCACGCTGCACGTGGCGATGGAGATGTTCGCGCATTCGGCAGGCATCCGGCTGCTGCATGTGCCGTATCAGGGCGCGGGGCCTGCCGTCACGGCGATCCTTGCCGGCACGGTGCAGGCGCTGGCCTCGGCGCCCGGCGTGCTGCTCGGGCATGTGCGCGAGCGGCGGCTGCGCGTGCTGGCGAACTGGGGCGCGGAGCGGATCGCCTCGTTCCCCGACACGCCGACCTTCCGCGAGCTCGGCCATCCGTCGGTCGAGTTCTACATCTGGGCCGGGTTGTTCGCGCCGGCCGGTGTGCCGCGGCCCGTGATGGAGGTGCTGCGTTCGGCTTTGCGCAAGGCGTGCGAGGACCCGGAGACGGTGCGTGTGTTCGCCGGTGCGGGCAGTCCGGTCGCGTACCAGGATGCGCCGGAGTTCGCGCGTTTCGTCGAGCAGGATAGCGCGCGCTTGATCGCAGCCGTGCGCGCCATCGGCCGCGTGGAGTAGTGGGGGGGAGGGGCCTCAGGCCCCTTCCCCGCCTTCCTTCTTGTAATCCTCGCTCGTCACGATGCGTGGCCTTGGCGGTCCCGCGTAGGGATCGATGCCTTCGCCTTCGGTAACCGCAATCACGCGGCAGTCCTCGCACATGCGGATGAGATCCAGGTTCGCGGCGCTGCCCTTGAACATCCAATGACTCGCGGCGAGCTTGGCGGCGACGCGTTCGACGGTGCTCTTCACGCCGAACGGCTTGCCGCAGCGGATGCAGGCGAAGGGTTCCTCCTCCTTGATCACGCGTGGCGCGGCGGCCTCGGGCGCAACGTTCAGCCGCGGTTCGAGCGCGATCACCTTCTCGGGGCAGGTGTTCGCGCAGAGGCCGCACTGCACGCAGGCCTCCTCGGTGAAGCTGAGCATCGGCCGGTCGGGGTTGTCGCGCAGCGCGCCGGTCGGGCAGGCGGCGACGCAGGCGAGGCAGAGCGTGCAGCCGGCGACGTTGACGTGCACCGTGCCGAAGGGGGCCTTCTCTGGCAGCGGAACGATTTCGACCGGAGCGGGCGCGGCCCTGTGCAGTTCCTTGAGCGCGATCTGCATCACACCGCGCTTGTCACCCATCGGCAGGAAGCTGCGCGGTGCGGCGCCGTCGCGGTCGGGCAGCGCGGCGAGCGCGGTGGTCAGCGCGTCGGGGTCGTCGGCGCGCAGCATTGCGGCACGGTCGGGGCCGAAGCCCCAGCCCTGGAGCACGGCGTCGGCGAGCGCGAGCGTGCGGTCCAGCCCAGTGAGGTCGTCGCGGTGGCGCGTGCCGAGCAGTACGCGGAGTTCCGCCGCGCCGTAGGCGAAGGCGGCGGCGACGGTCTCGATGCCGAGCGCGGTCACCTCGTTGACCTGGAACGGGATGACGCGCGCGGGCAGGCCGTCGCCGAAGCGGGCGAGCGCGTCGAGCAGGGGCAGGCCGTGCTCGCCCTCGTGCACGAGCAGCACCGCGCGCCTGCCCTCGGCCTCGGCGTAGGCCAGCAGCATCGCGCGCAGCTTGCGCAGGAGCGCATCCGACGGCGGCAGGGCGTAGGCGGCGGCTCCGGTGGGGCAGACGGCGGCGCAGGAGCCGCAGCCGGCGCAGATCATGGTGTCGATCGCGACATGATCGCCCGCGGGGGCGATCGCGCCGACCGGGCAGAGATCGAGGCAGCGCGTGCAGCCGGTCTTCCTCGAGCGGGAATGGGCGCAGAGGCTGTCGGTGAAGGTGACGAAGCGCGGCTTGTCGAACGTGCCGACGAGTTCGGCGGCCTTGAAGATCGCCTTCTGTACCGACAGGGGATCGTTCGGATCGGCGCGCAGATAGCCTGGGCGCTTGTGCGGCGCGGTGAACAGCGGCGTGGACCC
>NZ_JBHYDW010000012.1:0-59521 GCF_051860475.1 Elioraea sp.
GAGCAGCTTCGCGTCGCGGTCGAAGATGTTGACCACCGCGAGGTCGTGCCGCCGTCCCACCTCGAAATCGTTGAAGTCGTGCGCCGGTGTGATCTTCACCGCCCCCGAGCCCTTGGCCGGGTCGGAGTACTCGTCGGCGACGATCGGCAGGCGCCGCCCGACCAGCGGCAGGATCGCGTGCTTCCCCACGAGGTCGCGGAAGCGCGCGTCCTCGGGATGCACGGCGACGCCGGTGTCGCCCAGCATGGTCTCGGGCCGCGTGGTGGCGACAACAATGAAGCGGTCCGGCTCGCCCTCGATCGGATAGCGGATGTGCCAGAGATGCCCCTTCACCTCGCGGTTCTCGACCTCGAGGTCGGAGATCGCCGAGTGGAACTTCGGGTCCCAGTTCACCAACCGCTTGGCGCGGTAGATCAGCCCCTGGCGGTAGAGGCTGACGAACACCTCCGTGACCGCGCGGGAAAGCCCCTCGTCCATGGTGAAGCGCTCGCGCGGCCAGTCGAGCGAGGCGCCGAGGCGGCGGAGCTGCGCCGTGATCGTCCTGCCCGACTGCTCCTTCCAGTCCCAGACGCGGCGGATGAACGCGTCGCGGCCGAGGTCCTGGCGCTTGATGCCCTGCTCGGCGAGCATCCGCTCGACCACCATCTGGGTGGCGATGCCGGCATGGTCGGTGCCGGGCATCCACAGCGCATCGTCGCCCGACATCCGCCGCCAGCGGATCAGCACGTCCTGCAGCGTGTTGTTGAGCGCATGGCCCATGTGCAGCGAGCCGGTGACGTTCGGCGGCGGGATGACGATGCAGTAGGGCCGCGCGTTGCTCTCCGGCCGGGCCGAGAACAGACCCGAGCGTTCCCAGCGCGCATAGTGACGCGCCTCGATCTCGGTGTGGGGCAGCGTCTTGTCGAGCATGGCGGGCGGTGCGGCGGTGTCCACGGCGTCTCCTGCGAGGGGCCGGGATTGGGCCGCGCGGCGCGCCTGCGCGTCAAGCCGGCATGGCGAAACCCTGCCCCGCGCCGATCTACCCGCGCGCGATGCGGTCGAGCTCCGCCTTCACCAGCCGCTCGACCAGCGGCGGCAGGTTCTCGTCCAGCCACGACCGGAGCAGCGGGCGGATCTCCTCGCGCACCATCTGCTCGAGCGTGAGGTTGGCATAGCCGACCAGCGTCTCGGGCCGCGGCGGGACAGCGGCGGCAGCGCCCGTGGCGGCGCGCAGCGCGGCCAGCGAAGCGCCGGCGGCACCGGCAGCGGCTGCGCCGATCAGCGCGGAGTCAGTGCCCGGTGCGGCGGGGACCGGTGCGGCCGGCGACGCCTCGAAGGCCGGCGGCGCAGGCGGCGGGGCCGCGGCGGGCGCTGGCGCGGACTCGGGTGGCGCTACCGGCCTGGGCGGCTGGTCGTCTGCCGCAAGCATCGTCTCGGTCAGGTCCATCACGTCATCGCCGCCCGCCTCCGCGGCGGCAGCTGGCGCCTCGTCGTCGAGAATGCGCCGGATCGAGGCGAGGATGTCCTCCATCGATGGGTCAGGGGCACCCGGCGGGGTCTTGGGGGGCTCGGCCATAGGGTCCTCCTCGGCTCAGCGGGGCGCCGGGATCCCGGTCCCGAACAGGCGGTTCCGCACCGAGCCGTAGTGGTCCAGCGGGTCGTAGATCGGCACCGGCAGGTTGAGGTCGCGCGCGGTGAGCCGCCCTGCAGTCGAGGCGAGCGCATAGGACGCGATCACCAGGTCGCGAGTCGCGCGCACCAGCGCCACGCGCGCATCGAGCAGCTCCTGCTCTGCGTTCAGCACGTCGAGCGTGGTGCGGCTGCCGACCAGCGCCTCGCGCTGCACGCCGTCGAGCGCGATCTCGTTGGCGCGCACCTGTGCCTGGAGCGCGCCGATCTGGGCACGGCTCGCGGTCAGGGTCTCCCAGGCGCGGCGCGCATTCTCGATGGCGGCGCGCTGCGCCTCGGCCAGCACCTCGCGCGCGCGCTGCGCCTCCTGCTTGGCCTGGCGCACCCGCGCATGCTCCTGACCGCCCTGGTACAGCGGCACCGAGAGTGCTGCGACGATCTGGCTGCCGGTCGCACGCGTGCCGGGCTGCGAGGTGTTGTCGTTGCGGAACGTGCTCGCCTCGAGGTTCAGGCTCGGCAGCAGCTCTCCGAATACGACATCCACGTTCGAGAGCGCGGCCTGCTCGTCGAAGACTGCGCGCAGCACGTTCGGGCTGTTCGCCTCGGCGAGCCGCGCCGCCTCGTCGGCGGAGGCGGCAACGGGGCGGATCGGCGGCGGCGGCACGAGCGCACGCGGCGCCTCGCCTACGAGGCGCGCATACGCCGCGCGGCTGTTCTGCAACTGCCCTTCGGCATCCGCGCGGCCCGAGCGCGCCCGTTCGAGCCGCGCCTCGGCCTGGGCGACATCGGTACGGGTGATCTCGCCGACCCGGAACCGGTCGCGCGCGGCCTGGAGCTGGCGTTCGAGCACGCGGACGTTGTTGGCCGCGAGACGCAGCACCTCCTGGTTCTGGATCACGTTCACATAGGCGGTGATGGTGTCGAGCAGCACCTGCTGCTCGGTGGCGATCAGGTTCGCGCGCTCGGCCATCACCTGGCTTTCGGCCCTGCGGGTCTGCGCCACGGTGCGGCCACCGCGATAGAGTGGCTGGACCAGCGTCGCGCTGCCGGCGAGCAGGTTGCGCTCGGTGTCGGCGCGCGTGCCGGCGCGCGTGTTGGTGGTCGTGCCGTCGGCATAGCCCGCGCGGCCCTGGAGCGTGACCGTCGGCCGCCAGCCGGACAGCGCCTGGGGCACGTTCTCGTCGGTCGCGCGCAGACGCGCCCGCGCGGCCTGGAGCGTGGGGTTGTTGGCATAGGCCGCCGCCAGCGCGTCCTGCAACGGCTGGGCCGAAACCGGCGCCGCGGCAAGCCCGGCGAGCACTGCCGCGCCCGCCAGCCACCCCCATGCCCGTCCGAATGCCCGTCCGACCCTCGGGACGACCCCAGCCATTCTCCGCTCGCGCATCGTCTGCACCGCTCTCCCGTTTGGCATGGACAGGTGAACGATCCGTGCAGGACCGCCCCGACCGGCGTCAATAGGCAGCCGTCAATAGACCGGCACCGAGGCATCGATCTCCGACGACCACGCATCGATCCCGCCGCGCAGGTTCACGGCGTCGGCCGCCCCCTGCGCCCGGAGCCAATATGTCACGCGCAGACTCCGGCTGCCATGATGGCAGAGAACCACCAGTGGCACGTCCCGTGGAAGATCCGCGAGCCGGCCCGGCACCGCGCGCATCGGTACCGCGAGCGCGTCGGGGAACGGAGCGAGGGCGGTCTCCCAGGGCTCGCGCACGTCCAGCACGACATGTGGACGCCGCGCCGCGCGCCAGGCGGCGAGAGTCGCGACGTCGATCTCGACCGCCTCGGCCGCCACGGCTCAGAACACGAAGCCGCGCCTGCGGCGGAACTCGGGCAGCACCGGCGTGCCGGCGTCGAACAGCGGCAGCCGCGTGGTCGTGCCGGCAACCCGCACCAGCCGCACCGCCACCCCGAGCACGCCCGGCCGGCCCGACGCCTCGACGGTGACCAGCCGCCCGCCCTCGACGAGCTGACCGGGGATCGGCTCCGGGATGGTCTCGACCGCGCCCTCGATCAGGATCACGTCATAGGGCGCCTCGGCAGCCCAGCCGTCCGCGACCGGCCCGCCGACCACACGCACGCTCGTCGCGCCGACGGCGGCAAGGGTGGCGCGCAGCCGCTCCGCCGGCTCGCCCGGCGCCTCGAGTGCGATCACCGAGCTGGCGAGCCGGCCGCACAGGGCCGCGCCATAGCCCGCACCGGCGGCGACCACCAGCACGCGGCTGCTCTCGCGAAGCTCCGCCGCCTGGACGAGACGCGCGAGCACCATCGGCTCAAGCAGCGCCCGGCCGGGCGCGACCGGGATGTCCTCGTCGAGATAGGCGAAGGCCTGGCGGTCCGGCGGCAGGAAGCGCTCGCGTGGCAGGTCGAGCATGGCGGCGACGATGCGGGGGTCCGTCACCTTGTTGGGACGGATCTGGCCCTCGACCATGTTCAGTCGGGCCCGGGCGAAGTCCATGGGCGACTCCCGTTGGTGCGGGGCGGGTTATAGGGTGCGCCGGTGCGCCGCAACAAGGTGCGCGGTCCGGCGGCGTCTCCGGAACGGGATGCCAGCGTCCGGGCGGGCGGCGCGCGACACCATCACGGCGAGGAGCCCGATGCGGTCCCGAACAGCCTCCTGTTCCTGCGGCCAACTGCGGATCGAGGTCCGCGGCGAGCCGCGCGGGGTCGGCATCTGCCACTGCCTCGCCTGCCAGCGCCGCACCGGCAGCGTGTTTGCGGCACTCGCCAGCTTCGCTGCCCCCTACACAGTGACCGGCACGGCAACCGAGTACGTCCGCGCCGGCGACCAGGGCGCGCGATTCAGGTTCCGGTTCTGCCCCGTCTGCGGGACGACCGTGTTCCACACCGAGGAGGGCCACGAGCACGCGTCGGTCAGCGTGGCCGTCGGCGCCTTCGCCGACCCGGACTTCCCCCCGCCGCAGGTGTCCATCTACGACTGCCGCCGGCATGCTTGGGTCGCGCTGCCGCCGGGGATGACCGCGTACCCCAAGGACCCACCCTGATCGGCCGTGGCGGTCGTGTCCGGCGCCGTTCACGTGGCATCCGTCCCGTCCGGCCACAAGCTTGACCCGCCTGTGCCCGCACCCTATGGACCGTGCCTCGACTGCGTCCGGCCCGGTGGCAGAGTGGCCATGCAGGGGACTGCAAATCCCCGTACGTCGGTTCGATTCCGGCCCGGGCCTCCAGCCGCGCTTGCGTGGGCCGGAGGCCTGATCTATGACGCCGCCGGACCCTGGTCCCCGATAGCTCAGTTGGTAGAGCAGCGGACTGTTAATCCGCGTGTCGCTGGTTCGAGTCCAGCTCGGGGAGCCACCTTCTGCCCCCGACCGCAGGTTTCGGGCATCGTGCCGGAACGAGTTCTGCGGACCGGATGTTCCCGCTCCCGCCCGCCGCGCGGCGCCGGATGTCCCCTGCACCGCTTGCCGCGCTGACCACCGCCGCCGAACCGCAGCCGTCAGGCTTGCGCTTCGCTGCCCATGTCGCCTTCCAGCTCCCGGCGCAGCGCCGTCATGACGCGTCGTGTCGTCTCGATGTCCTCGACCCGCAGCCCCTCCGCGATCCTGTTGACCCAAGGCGCCTGTAGTCGCATGGCGGCCTCATAGGTCTGCTTCCCCTTCTCCGTCAGCACGACGAGCGGCGCCCGTCGATGGTGCGGGTTGGTCGCGAAGGCGACGAGCCCATCCTTCGCCAGATCGTTGATGATGCGCTGCACGTTCTGGCGACTGGTGCCCAGATCGCGCGCGAGCCACGCGACCGGCTGCGGGCGATCCGCAGCGACGATCGTGCCGAGGATCTGCCAGCGGGCGCTCGTCAGGCCGAGGCCGGCCACCAGCCGGTCACCCGCGGCCAGCACGCGGCTGTTGAGCCGGAACAAATCCAGAATGAGATCCGTCACGGCGGCTCCGGCCGTGGTTCGCTTGGTCTCCTGCATTGGTCACCATGGAACGTTATTGACAGCAGGCTGTCAAGTTAGTATGTGATGACCATGTCAGATTGACATGATATCACCATACCGAACGGAGACTGTCGTGTCCCTGCTGCGCCCCCTGGACCCTGTCTTCCCGATCGAACGCCAGCTCGCGATCGATGCCTCCCCTGTCGTGCTGGTGAACGTCTTCACGCTCGACGCCGCGGACGAGCAGCGTTTCCTCCAGGCCTGGCAGGACGATGCTCTGTTCATGAAGCGGCAGCCGGGTTTCATCTCCACCCAGTTCCACCGCGCGATCGGCGAAAGCCCAACCTATCTCAACGACGCGGTCTGGGAATCGACCATGGCCTTCCGCGCAGCCTTCACGCATGCGGAGTTCGCGGCGAAGCTCTCGACCTATCCGTCCTCCGCCGTCGCGTCCCCGCACCTGTTCCAGAAGGTCGCGGTGCCCGGCATCTGCGTCGCGTAGCCGAGGCGCCCGGTTAGCAACGGCAGGACGCCATGATCAGGATCATCCATCCGGTCGCCGGTGCACTCGCGCTGGTCACGATCGCGACGTTCTGGCTCTCGACGGCCGCCAGCGCGCTGCTTGCGTCCGAAGCGACGGTTGCGGCCGTCAAGACGGCCATACCATGGGGATTCCTCCTGCTGGTGCCGGCGCTGATGGCGGCCGGAGGCGCGGGCGTCATGCTGGCGAAGGGGCGCCGAGCCGGGCTGATCGGTATGAAGCTCAGGCGCATGCCGTTCATCGCCGCCAACGGAGTCCTCGTCCTCATTCCCGCTGCCCTGTTCCTCGCCTCCAAGGCGAGGGCGAGCGAGTTCGACACTGTCTTCTATGCGGTGCAGGCGCTCGAGCTCGCGGCCGGCGCGGCGAACATCACGCTGCTCGGCCTCACCATGCGCGATGGCCTGAAGATGACGGGCCGGCTCCGCCGCCGGCCGGCGTGATCGCCCGCTCGCACAGGAGACTCCTGATCCGCTCACCGCCCCACCGCCACACGGAACACCTCGCCCGAGCCCGCGTCGCGGTAGAGGTCCACCCGCGTCCCGTCCCAGTGGTAGTCAAGATGCCGGCCCTGCACAGGGTTGCGAACGACGTCCGGGTAGAACAGCCCGGCGCACTCCCCGCCCGGCTCACGCACGCTCGGATAGACCACGCCGTCCGACCCGCCCGTGCGCAGCGCACGGCCGAGCGCCTGCGCCGGCCCGTAGTCGTCTGGGTCGAGCGCCGGCGCGACCCCGGCATCCCCGCCGCGCAGGTCGTGCAGCCCGGCATCGAGCTCCAGCACCAGCTCGCGGAACTGCGACGTCCAGCCGGGCGGTTCGTGCGTGCGCGCCATGAAGCGCGCGTGGTGGTGCATGGTCTCCAGCAGCGCCGTCCCGAAGCGCCGGGCGAGATAGAGCACGCCGTAGGTCCCGTCCGTGAACCGGCTCGGCCGGTCGGTGCTGACATGCGTGAACGGCGCCATCAGCCAGCTCGCGCCGGGGCCGCCGACGCGCCGGCTGGGCGGCACCAAGTCGAGCGCGCCGAGCGACTCCATCAGCCGCGGATTGGTCTTCTGCTCGGCGGCGAGCAGGAGCGGCCAGTCGGCGGGGTCGGCGATGTCCTCGAACAAGTCGATCGGCGGATGGATCGACCGAATGATCCGACGCGCGCCGCGCCAGCGCACGCGACGCTGCGGGATGCGCGACGGATCAATCACCAGAGGCCACGCTCGGCGTCCAGGTAACGGCGCACCCGCATCAGGTCGGTCAGTTCCCCGCCCAGCATGACCTCGAGCGCCGAGCGGCCGGCGAAGGCATCGTTAGGCGCCTTGATCCAGGCATAGCCCCGCGCGGGGTCGCGGAAGATGATGCGCAGCGCCTTGTGGATGCCCATCAGGTTGGAGAGCCGCGCCTTGCCGTCGCGGCCCATGCGGCCCGGCCCCTCCGCCTTCCAGCGCGCGAAGCTGCGCCGCGGCAGGTCGAGCAAGGTGGCGGCCTGCTCGTCCGTCACGCCCCAGAGCCGGAACAGCGTGAGCGAGGCGCGGAACATCGCCGCCGCCGCCTCGTCGCTGATCGGCTCGGGTGAGAACGGCGGCGCGTCGGTGTCGATCCGGCTCAGCGTGCGCGGGGTGTTTGTCATATGGCTTGATATAGAAGACGTAATGCCAAATGGCAATACCAGCGCCCGTGTGCCTTCACCCTGCACTCGCGCCGGCGACAGCCTCATGCACGTTTGCAGGCGCGACTGAGCGTATCCTCCGACCGATCACCGGGCGGAGCCGGGATCGGGACCGCACTCGGCCGGTGCGCACGCGGGTCGGCGCCGAACAGCAGCCGGTCCAGACCCTCATCCGGGATCGCAGGCGTCTGATCCGCCATCTCCGGGCCGCCGGCGGCCTGCCCAAGCCCGAGGGTCCAGCGGAGCGTGCCCTCGCCGCCGCCGGCACCGCTCCGGTCCTCAGGCAGTCCGGCCGCACGCGCTTCATCCGCAGACCCAGCGGCGGCAACAGGGGGCTCAAGCGCGTCCTCTTCAAGTCCGCCTTCTGCTCCCTCGCCCACAGCGACAGCCGCCCCTTCGACGCCCCGCAAGCGGCGCGAGGGAGAGCGCCACAGCCAGGCCGTCATCGCCCTCGCACGCTGGCGCGTCAGCGTCCTCCGGGCCAGCGTGCACAACCGCGCTCACCGCCAGGCCAGCTTCAAATCGAACGCTTGACGCGCGCACTAAGCTGCGACGTCGGCCTCGTCGGCGCGCGTCTCAAGCCGGCGCGAATAGCCGGCGGAGGCCTCGTAGAGCTCGCGCGTGTAGTCGTGCCGCATGCGGCCCTGCGTCAGGTCCTCGACCGTCAGTTCCTCCAGGATCACGCCGTGGTTCATCACCGCCACCCGGTCGCACATATGCGCGATCACGCCGAAATCGTGGCTGACCAGGATATAGGTCAGGTTCTCCATCCGCTTGATGTCGGAGAGGAGGTTCAGGATCTCCGCCTGCACGGAGACATCAAGCGCGCTCGTCGGCTCGTCGAGCAGCAGCACCCGCGGCTCGAGGATCAGGGCACGGGCGATCGCCACGCGCTGGCGCTGCCCGCCCGAGAGCTGGTGCGGATAGCGGTAGCGGAACGCCGGCGAGAGCCCGACCTCGGTCAGCACCCGGTCGATCCGGCGCACGCCGTCGTCGAGCCCGTGGATGCGCACCGGCTCCATCAGCGCGGTCTCGACCGTGTGCTTGGGATGGAGCGAGCCGTAGGGATCCTGGAACACCATCTGCACGATGCGCGCCATCGCCGTGTCGCGGGTGCGCAGCACGGGCCGCCCGCCAATGGTCGCAGTTCCGGTCCACTCCGTGTTCAGCCCCGAGATCGCGCGCAGGATGGTCGACTTGCCGCAGCCGGACTCACCGACCAGGCCGAACACCTCGCCCTCCCCGACCTCGAACGCGACGCCGTCCACCGCGTGGATCAGGTTCGCGCCGCGACCGAAGCTGACGCGCAGATCGCGCACGGCGATGAACGGCGTGCTCATGCGGTCAGCCATGCCGGATCGCGCGTCAGCACCGGCAGGCGCTCGCGGCGGTCGTTGATGCGCGGCAGGCTGTCGAGCAGGCCGCGCGTGTAGGGGTGCTGCGCGCGGTGCAGTTCGACCGCCGGCAGGCTCTCGACAATGCGGCCGGCATACATGATCAGCACGCGGTCGCAGAAGGTCGCGACCAGGTTGAGGTCGTGGCTGATGAAGATCAGGCCGAGGCCGCGCTCGCTCACCAGTTCGTCGAGGATGCGCAGCACCGACAGCCGCACTGTGACATCCAGCGCGCTGGTCGGCTCGTCGGCGATCAGCAGGTCGGGCTCAGGGATCAACATCATCGCGATCATGATCCGCTGGCCCATCCCGCCCGAGACCTCATGCGGATAGAGGTCGAACACGCGGCGCGGGTTGCGGATCCTCACCGCCTCCAGCATCGCCAGCGTGCGTTCCCTTGCCTCCGCTCCGCTCGCGCTGCGATGGATACGGAACGCCTCGGCGATCTGACGGCCGACCGTCTGCACCGGGTTGAGCGCGAATTTCGGGTCCTGGAGGATCATGCCGATCCGGTCGCCTCGGATGCCGCGCATCGCGCGCTCGTCAGCGGCCGCAAGGTCGATGTCGCGGAACCGCAGCACGCGCGCCGAGACCTGCGCGGAGGGAGGCGTGAGCTTGAGGATCGCGCGGCCGGTCATGCTCTTGCCCGAGCCGGACTCGCCGACGATGCCGACCTTCTCGCGCCCGACCGTGAAGCTGATGCCGCGCACGGCGTGCACCGTGCCCTGCGGTGAGGGGAAGCTGACGGAGAGGCCGTCCACCGTGAGGATGGTCTCGCTCATCACGCGCGCGGGTCGAGCACGTCGCGCAGCGCATCGCCGAGCAGGTTGAAGCCGAGCGAGACGATCAGGATGGCGATGCCCGGCATCGCGGCGAGCCACCAGCTGCCGAGCATGTAGGCGCGTCCCGTGGACAGCATCGCTCCCCATTCCGGCGAGGGCGGCTGCGCGCCGAGGCCGAGGAAGCCAAGTCCTGCCGCGGTCAGGATGATGCCGGCCATGTTCAGCGTGATGCGGATGATCACCGAGGGGATGCAGATCGGCATGATGTGGCGGATGATGATGCGCAGGTCGGACGCGCCGGCGAGCCGCACCGCGGCGATGTAGTCGGCCCGCCGCACGGTCAGCGTCTCGGCGCGCGCAAGGCGCGCGATCGGCGGCCAGGCGGTGAGCGCGATGGCGATGATCGCGTTCTCCAGCCCCGAGCCCAGCGCCGCGACGAAGGCAAGTGCGAGGATCAGGCCCGGAAAGGAGAGGAAGACGTCGACGAGGCGCATCAGCGCGACATCGACCCAGCCGCCGAGATATCCCGCGACCGTGCCGATCAGCAGGCCCAGCGGAGCGGCGATCAGCGCGACCAGCAGCACGATCATCAGGGTGATGCGCGCGCCGTAGGCGATCCGGCTCCAGATGTCGCGGCCGAGCTCGTCGGTGCCGAGCCAATGCGCGCCCGACGGTGCGAGCAGCCGGCGGTCGAGGCTCTGCGCGAACGGATCGTGGGTCGCAACCAGCGGAGCGAAGATCGCGAGCAGGATCAACGTCACGACGATGCCGAAGCCGATCAGCGCAAGCGGGTTCGAGGAGAAGCGGCGCCAGCCGAGATAGAGCTTCTGCGCGCGCGCCTGGCCAGGGCTGGTGACCGTCTCGGCGAGCAGCCAGGCGCGCAAGCCGCCGTTCGGCGGGGCGTCGGTGCGGGCCTCGGCCGTCATCGCGTCCTCGGATCGAGCAGGCGGTAGAGGATGTCGGAGATCAGGTTCAGCACGATGAAGGTGACCCCGACGATCAGGGTGCAGGCGAGCACGACATTCATGTCGCCGGCCAGCAGCCCGAGCGTCAGGTAGCGGCCGAACCCAGGCCAGGCGAACACCGTCTCGGTCAGCACCGCGCCTTCGAGCAGGAAGGCATAGGCGAGCGCGATGACGGTGACGAGCTGCACCATGATGTTGGGGAAGGCATGGCGCCACACCACACGCGCGCGCGACAGGCCCTTCACGCGGGCGGTGATCACGTATTCCTGGCTCAACTGTTCGAGCATGAAGCTCCGTGTCATGCGCGCGATATAGGCGGTCGAGGAGTAGCCCAGGATGGAGGCCGGCAGGATGATGTGCTCGACCGCGCTCCAGAACACGTCCGGCTCGTTCTCGATCAGCGAGTCGATGAGCAGGAAGCCGGTGCGCGGCTCGATCATGTCGATGTAGAACACGCTCACGCGGCCCGGCCCGCCGACCCAGCCGAGCATGGCGTAGAACACCACCAGCCCCATCAGTCCAAGCCAGAAGTTCGGCGCCGAGTAGCCGATCAGCCCAACCACGCGGACGATGTGATCGATCATCTTGCCGCGATGCACCGCCGCGATTACCCCGAACGGAATGCCGAGGCCTACGCCGATGATGATCGAGACCGTGGCGAGCTCGACGGTCGCGGGGAAAACACGCACAAGGTCGTCGGCGACACGATTTGCAGTATTCAGCGCGACGCCGAAATCACCCCGGAGCACCTTGCCGACATAGATCGCGAACTGCTCCCAGAGCGGCCGGTCAAGCCCGAGCTCGCGGTACACCATGTCGTAGGTGGATTGCGGTGCATCGTCGCCGATCACCGCGATCACCGGATCGAGCGGCAGCATCCGGCCGATGAAGAAGGTGATGGCGAGCAGCCCGAACAGCGAGATGCCGACCGCGCTCGCCTGCCGGAGCGCCTCGCGGCCGAGGCGGCGCAGCCGGTCGGTGCGCTCCCGACCGGCTGCCCCCGTCCCGCGCGACGCGACGGCCGTGCCGCCTGCTGCCACGGCGATCCGTCCGCCGCGCTACTTGCGGGCGGTCGTGTAGTACACCTTGAAGGCGTGGTGCTTGAACTCGCGCACCTCGTTGCGCATCGCGAGCTGGCGGACCTGCTGGAAGTTGTACATGAACGGCCCCTCGCGCATGAACCGCTCCTGGATCTCGTAGTACAGCAGCTTGCGCTCCTCCTCGTCGCGGATCAGCCGGGCGCGCTGGACCGCCTCGTTGAACCATTGGCGGTAGAAGCTGGCACGCCAGGAGAGGAACATGCCCTGCCGCGCCTCGGCCCGGTTGTCCGGGTTGAAGACGTGGCGCGACGCATTCGCGTCGGCGTCCGGATAGCCGGGCGACCAGGCGAGGAAGGCGAGCTCGAAGTTGCGGTCGCGCATGCGCGAGAAGAGCTGGCCCGAGGCCATCTGCTCGATCTCGACGCGGATCCCGACTTTCGCCGCGTTGGCCTGGAAGTGCTGGGCGATGTCCGGTGACGGGAACGCCGTGCCGTGCATCAGCTTCACGGTGAAGCCGTTCGGATGGCCGGCCTTGGCGAGATGCTCGCGCGCCTTGTCGAGGTCGAGCCGGTACGCGAGCCCGCGCTCCGGCGGCAGCGCGCCGAACGCGCCCTGCGGCGCGAAGCTGTTCCAGGCCCGACCGGAGTAGCGCATCACCGTCCGCTCCAGCCCCTGGTAGTCCACCAGGTAGCGCATCGCCATGCGCACATCGTCGTTGCCCAGGATCGGGTGATCCATGTTGGCGCCGATGTAGTAGAGCTGGTGCCGCAAGGCTGCGTTCAGCTTCAGGTTCGGGTTGGCGTCCACCGCCGCAAGGTCCTCGGCGTTGAGGTCGCGCGCGATGTCGATGTCACCCCGCTCGAGCTGCAGCCGCTGCGCGGCACTTTCGGCGACATGGCGGATGATCACGCGCCGGAGCGGCACCTCGCCGCGCCAGTAGTTCTGGTTCCGCTCGAGAATCACGGTGTCCGAAGCGGTCCAGCGCGTCAGCCGATAGGGGCCGATGCAGGCCGTGTTGGTCTTCAGCCAGGCATTGCCGTAGTCGGAAGCGCCATCGGCGCGTGTACCGACATGCGGCTCGATCGTCTTGCGGTCGAGGATGAAGCCCTGCCGACCGGTGAACACATACAGGAAGAGACTGGGTGGCCAGGGCTCCGGCACCGTCACCTGCAACGTATGCTCATCGACCGCGCGGACCTGCTCGTCAGCCCTCTCCTTCGACAGGCCCCACTGCGTGTACTGCGCGGCGTTGCCGAAGCCGAGATGCAGCACCCGCTGGATGCTCCAGGCGGCATCCTGCGCCGTGACTGGATTGCCGGACGGGTGCGTCAGGCCGCGGCGGAGATGAAACGTGTAGGTCTTGCCGTCTTCGCTTACCTCCCACCGTTCAGCCAGCCCGGGCTCGAGCTTCGCCGCGTCGTCGACATTCTGGAAGATCATCGGGTCGCAGGTGTTGTTGACGATCTCGTCGGTGACCACCTCGCCGATCTGGGCGGGGTCCATGGTCAGGATCGCATCGATGTTCCAGGCCATCACCAGCGCATCGCGCGGCGTGCGCGTCTGCGCCTCCGCTGTACCCCACGCAAACGCAAACGCCGCCGTTGCGGCGAGAAGGCCAGTCCTGCCGGCTCGCATGTTCGGTCTCCGTCTCTCCGGTCACATCCCTGGCGCGGTCTCCCGGCGCCTTGCGGCTGATTGCGGCACAGCTTCGCGGGCGCCGCAAGCGTCGGCTGCGGCGCCCGTGCTGCCGGCGCCGGCCTACTTCACCGCCGTGGTGTAGGCAACCCGCCGCGCGCTCTGCTTGATGTCCTTCAGCGCCGGGCCGGCCGCCAACAGGCGGACCTGCTGGAACGCGTAGATGAACGGACCCTCCTGCATGAAGCGGCGCTGCAGCGCGTGATACATCAGGATGCGCTGCTCCGGGTCGCGCTCACGGCGGGCAGCCATGACCGTCTCGTTCATCGCGGGGTCGTAGTACCCGGCCCGCCAGGACAGATACATCGTCTGCTTCGCCTCGGGCCGCGGATCGGGGTTGTAGATGTGGCGGATCGCGTTCGCATCCGCGTCCTCGTAGCCCGGCGTCCACGCCGAGATCGCGAGCGCGAAGTTCCTGTCCCGCGTCCGGCTGATCACCTGCGAATACGCCATCTGTTCCAGCTCGATCCGGATGCCGACCTTGGCTGCATTGCCCTGAAGGTGCTGGACGAGGTCCGGATAGGGGAAGCCCGAGCCGTGGATCATCCGGATCGTGAACCCGTTCGGATGCCCCGCCTTCGCCAGATGCGCGCGCGCCTTGTCGAGATCGAGCGCGAAGGGCACGCCCTCCTCCGGCGGCAGCGCACCGAACGCGCCTTGCGGGGCGAAACTGTTCCAGGCGCGGCCGGCATAGCGCATCACCGTGCGCTCGAGCCCGCGATAGTCGATCAGCCAGCGCAGCGCCATCCGAACATCGGCATTGCCGGCGATCGGATCGTCCATGTTCGCGGTGATGTACCAGAGCTGCTGGCGCAGCGCCGACAGCAGCCGCAGATTGGCGTGCGCGTCCACGCCGGCGCTGTCCTCGCCATTGAGGTCGCGCGCGATGTCGATATCACCGCGTTCGAGCAGAAGCCGCTGCGCGGCACTCTCGGGAATGTGGCGGATGATGATGCGCCGCATCGGCGCCTCGCCCCGCCAATGGCCCGGATTCCGCTCCAGGATCACCGTGTCGGAGGCCGTCCAGCGGGCGAGCCTGTACGGACCAACGCAGGCGAGATTGGTGCGCAGCCAGGTATTGCCGTGATCGGGCTTGCCGTCGGTGCGCGTACCGAAATGCGGCTCGATCGCCTTGCGGTCGAGCACGATGCCCTGCCGTCCCGCGAAGACCGAGAGGAACAGCGAGGGCGGCCAGGCCTCGGGCACGGTCACCTGCAAGGTGTGCTCGTCCACCGCCCGCACCTGCTGCTCGATTGTGTCGGCCGCGAGGCCCCATTGCCCGAGCGTGGCGGCATTGCCGAAGCCGAGCCACATCACCCGTCGGATGCTCCAGGCGGCGTCCTCGGCCGTGACCGGATTGCCCGAAGGATGCTTCAGCCCGCGGCGAAGATGGAACGTGTAGGTCCTGCCGTCCTCGCTGATGTCCCAGCGCTCGGCAAGGCCCGGCAGGAGTTTGTTGGAATCGTCAGGCTCGAAGGCGATGAGCTGGTCGCAGACATTGTTGACGATCTCGTCGGTGACGACCTCGCCGATCTGGGCCGGGTCCATCGTCAGGATCGCGTCGATGTTCCAGGCCATCACCAGGGCGTCGCGCGGCGTGCGCGTCTGCGCCTCCGCCGTCGCGCATGACACGGCAACCGCGGCCGATGCGGCCAGCAGGATCGTTCGCGCTCTGCGCATGTTGTGCCTCCGCCATCCAGGGACTGGGCGCCCCGGTCTGGCGCCCGCGCGCGGATTGCGGCACAGCTTCGTGCCCCGCCGCAAGTCTTTCCTGTGCGCGGCGCCGATGGAGGGAGGATGGACGCGATCAGTGATACCGCCTGGCCGGGCACCACCTGGGACGCATGGCCGGATTCGGCGGCGGCGGGCTTCGATGCAGCTTCGCTCGGCCGGGCGCTCGCGCGCGCCGAGGCTGCGGGCAGCGCCGCCGTGCTGGTGGTGCGCGGAGGACGGATCGTCGCGAGCCTCGGTGACCCCGCGCGCAAGCTGCCCTGCCACTCGATCCGCAAGAGCCTGCTCTGCGCGCTGATCGGCATCGCGGTCGAGGAGGGGCGGGTCGATCTCTCCGCGACGCTGGAGAGCCTCGGCATCGACGACCACGAGCGGCTCTCCGCGATCGAACGCACCGCGACCGTGTACGACCTGCTGACCGCACGCTCGGGCATCATGCACCCGACGGGCTACGAGAGTGCGCGCATGCGCCGGATCAAGCCGCCGCGCCACCTGCATGCGCCCGCCACGCGCTGGACGTACAACAACTGGGACTTCAATGCGCTCGGCACGATCTACGAACAGTGCATCGGCGAGACGATTCCGCAGGCCTTCGCGCGCCTGATTGCCGCGCCGCTGGAGATGGAGGACTTCTCCCTCGCCGCCGATCCGCCCGATGCCGGCCATGTCGGCTTTGCCGAGACCGCGCACCGCGCCTATCCCTTCACCATGACCGCGCGCGACCTTGCCCGGTTCGGCCTGCTCTGGCTGCGCCGGGGGCGTTGGCACGACCTTCCGATCGTGCCGGCGCGTTGGGTGCGCAACAGCGTCCAGCCGGTGAGCGAGGCCGGCCACGAGGGCGCCTACGGCTACATGTGGTGGGTGTGCCGACACGGCGTGATGTATCCGAACGTGATCCTGCCGGCGGACGCCTACGCCGCGCGCGGGGTCGGCGGGCACGTGATGTTCGTCGTTCCCTCGCTCGATCTGGTCGTGGTGCACCGCGCCGATACCTCGGTCCAGCCGATCCGCGAGGTGAACTCCTTCGCGCTCGGCCCGATCCTCGAGGGCATCGTGAACGCTGCGGAATGACCTGACGCACGGGTCCGTGATGCGCTGGTGGTTCCGCCGTTGGCCTCCGCGGCTATGATCGGCCGCGGGAGGACCGAAGGATGAGGACACGCCTGCTCGCGGCCACTCTGGCCGTGCTTGCCTGCGGCACGGCGGAGGCGCGCACCACCGTCACCATTGCCTGCGGCTCGGTCGGGATCGAGGCCGAGCTCTGCCGCGAGGGGGCGGAGGCCTGGGCAGCGCGCACCGGCAACGCGGTGTCGCTGGTCTCGACCCCGCCGAGCGCGACCGACCGGCTCGCGCTGTTCCAGCAGCTGCTCGCCGCGCGCTCCGGCGACATCGACGTGTTCCAGGTGGACGTGGTGTGGCCCGGCATGCTGGCCGAGCACCTGGTCGATCTGTCCGAGCACATCGACCGCGCGACCATCGGCGCGCACTTCCCCGCGCTCGTGTCGAACAATACGGTGAGCGGACGGCTGGTCGCGATGCCGTGGTTCACCAATGCCGGCCTGCTCTACTACCGCCGCGACCTGCTGGAACAGCACGGTCGCCCCGTCCCGACCACGTGGGCCGAGCTGGAGGAAACCGCGCGCACGATCATGCAGGCCGAGCGTGCGGCGGGACGCGCGCGCATGTGGGGCTTCGTGTTCCAGGCGCGCGCCTATGAGGGGCTGACCGTGAATGCGCTGGAGTGGCTCGACAGCCATGACGGCGGCCGGATCGTCGAGCCGGACGGGCGGATCACGGTCGACAACCCGCGCGCGGCGGCGGCGCTGACGCGCGCGGCCGGCTGGATCGGAACGATCGCGCCGCGCGGCGTGCTCACCTATGGCGAGGAGGAGGCGCGTGGCGTCTTCCAGACCGGCGATGCGGTGTTCATGCGCAACTGGCCCTATGCTTGGCCGCTCGCGAACGCCGAGGACAGCCCGGTGCGCGGCAAGGTCGGCGTCGCGGTGCTGCCGAAGGCGGAGGGCGGGCGGCACACCGCTGGGCTTGGCGGCGAGATGCTGGCGGTCTCGCGCTACTCGACGCGCCTGGAGGCGGCGGTCGATCTCGTCCGCTTTCTCACCTCGGCCGCGGAGCAGAAACGGCGCGCGATCAGGGGAGGGTTCAACCCCACGCTCGCCCCGCTCTACGAGGATGCCGAGGTGATCGCCGCCAACCCGTTCTTCGGCGAGCTGCGCGAGGTGTTCATGGCCGCGGTCGCGCGCCCGTCGGATGCCACCGGCGCGCGCTACAACCAGGTCTCGGCGGCGTTCTACAACGCCGTGCACGCGGTGCTGTCCGGTGACGCGCAAGCCGGCCCTGCCCTTGCCCGGCTCGAGCGCACGCTGACACGGTTGCGCCGCGGCGATCGTTGGTGAGGCGCTCGGTCGCGGCGCAGCGGCGACGGGATGCCGGCTGGTTCCTGCTGCCGCTGCTGGCCGCGCTGCTGATCGTCGCGGGCTGGCCGCTCGCGCGCACGATCTGGCTCTCCTTCACCGACGCCTCGCTCGCCGGCGGCGCGCACGGTTTCGTCGGCATCGAGAACTACGCCTTCCTGATGGGGGACCCCGACTGGTGGCGCGCGGTCCGCAACACGCTGGTGTTCGCGACCGTCTCGGTCGCGCTCGAGACCGCGCTCGGGCTCGGCATCGCGCTGGTGCTGGATGCGCAGATCCGTGGCCGCGGCCTGCTGCGCGCGGCCGTGCTGGTACCCTGGGCGATCCCGACGGTCGTTTCGGCGCAGCTCTGGGCCTGGATGCTGCATGACCAGTATGGCGTCATCAACGAGGTGCTGCTCGCGCTCGGCGTGATCGACGTCCCCCGGGCTTGGCTTGCCGACCGCACGCTGGCGATGGCCTCGGTGATCGCCGTCGATGTGTGGAAGACGACACCGTTCATGGTGCTGCTGCTGCTCGCCGCACTCCAGACGGTGCCGGTCGAGCTGCACGAGGCAGCACAGGTGGACGGCGCCGGCCCGATCCGCCGCTTCATGGTCGTGACGCTGCCGGTGATCCGTCCGGCGCTGCTGGTCGCGGTCATCTTCCGCAGCCTCGATGCGCTGCGCATCTTCGACCTGATCTACGTGATGGTCGGCAACGCGAGCGCGACTGCGACCATGGCGGTCTATGCGCGCCAGCACATGGTGGACTTCCAGGACGCGGGCTACGGCTCGGCCGCCTCGACCCTGCTGTTCGCCGTCATCGCGCTCGCCACCGCGCTGTTCATCACGCTCGGGCGCCTCACCGCGCCACCGGCGGCGCGATGAGCCGGCGCGCGCGCAGACGGATCGGCCAGGCCGCGCTCTATGCGATCGCTGCCGTGATCCTGCTCTACACGCTGTTCCCGTTCGTCTGGGCCATCAGCACCTCGCTCAAGTCCGGCAGCGCGATCTTCGACACCGCGCTGATCCCCGCTGATCCGCGCTGGGACAACTACGTCGAGGTGTTCCGCGAGCAGCCATTCGGCCTGAACATCCTCAACTCGATCATCGTCGCGACCAGTACGGTGCTGCTGTCGCTGGCGCTCGGGCTCAGTGCAGCGCATGCGCTCGGGCGCGTCGATTTCCGCGGCCGCGCGCTGCTGCTGGTCACCGTGCTCGGCGTGTCGATGTTCCCGCAGGTCGCCGTGCTGTCCGGGCTGTTCGAGCTCGTGCGCTGGCTCGGGCTCTACAACACGCTGCCTGCGCTCACCTTCAGCTACCTGATCTTCACCCTGCCCTTCACCGTCTGGGTGCTGACCACCTTCATGCGCGCGCTGCCCGTGGAGCTCGAGGAGGCGGCGATGATCGACGGCGCGTCGTCCTGGACGGTGCTGACGCGCGTGTTCCTGCCGCTGCTCGCCCCTGCGATGGTGACGACGGGTCTGCTCGCTTTCATCGCCGCCTGGAACGAGTTCCTGTTCGCCCTGACGTTCACGCTGACCGACGACCGGCGCACCGTGCCGGTAGCGATCGCGCTGATCAGCGGCGCGAGTGCCTTCGAGGTGCCATGGGGGCGGATCATGGCCGCCTCCGTCACCGTCACCGTGCCGCTGATCGTGCTCGTGCTGGTGTTCCAGCGCCGCATCGTCGCCGGGCTTACCGCCGGCGCGGTGAAGGGATAGGCTCCGCCGCCCTCAACACCCAGGATGCCCCGATGACCGACTTCGATGCCGCGCTCGCCACGCTCTTCTCCGACTGGGCACCCGACGAGCCGGGCGGCGAGGCCGCGGTGCTGCACGGCGACCGGGTGGTGGCGTGCCGCGCCTTCGGCCTTGCCTCGCTCGAGCACGGGGTCGCGAACGCGCTGACGACCCGCTTCCACATCGCCTCCGTGACCAAGACCTTCGTCGGGGCCGCTCTGGCGATGCTCGCGCATCAGCGGCGGCTCGATCTCGACGCCGATGTGCGCGCGATCATCCCGGAACTCGCCGTGCCGGGGCCGATCACGCTGCGCCGGCTCGCCGGCATGACCGCCGGGCTGCGCGATGCGATGGAGATGATGAAGCTGCGCGGCGTCTGGTACCGCTATCCGCGCTGCGAGGCTGACCTGATTGACCTCGCGCTGGCGCAGAGCGAGCCGAGCTATCCGGCCGGCGAGCGCTGCGTCTACACCAACATCCAGTTCAACCTTTGCGCCCTCGCGATCGCGCGCATCGTCGGCAAGCCCTTTGCCGAGGCGCTCGACGACCTGATCTTTGCGCCGCTCGGCATGACGCGCACGCTGATCCGCGACGATCCCGAGACGGTGACCGATCAGCTCGCCAACCCCTACATCAAGGATGCGGGCACCTGGCGGCGCGGTGCCTGGGCCTTCGGCATCTCCGGTGCCGGCGGACTGGTCAGCGATCTCGACGACCTGATCCGCTGGAACCTCGCGCTGCGCGACGGCGCGGTGAACGGCGTGTCGATCACGGCGATGACCGAGCGCGCCAGCCTCGCCGACGGCACGAAGACGAACTACGGGCTGGGCCTCGGCATCCGCACCTGGCGGGGTCTGACCGTATGGGTGCACGGCGGCAGCCTGCCCGGCTACAAGGCGAACTTTGCGCGCGTTCCCGAGCGCGATCTCGGCTTCGTGCTGCTGTCGAACCGGGACGATGCCGATCCGTATGCGCGGCTGCGGCGGCTCCTGGAACTCACCCTTGGCGAGTCGGTCCCGGCGCCGCCCGCTCCCGACACCGGGCTCGATGCGGCAACGCTCGACGCCCTGAGCGGCACCTTCGTCGACAGCGTCTCCGGCGAACCGCTGACGCTGACCCGGAACGGGACCGGCCTCACCGTCGACAAGCTCGGCTTCTCGCTGTCGCTCGCGCCGCAAGGCAACGGCGTGTTCCTGGACGGTTGGGCGAACTTCGACACCACGATCCGTGTCGAGCCGGTGCCGGGCGGGCCGCGGCTGCATGTCGATTTCGGCGGGCAGCGTGGCGTCTATCGGCCGGCGGCTCCGCCCGCGCTGTCGGACGCCGAGCGGGCCGCCTACACCGGGCGCTATGTCTGTCCCGCGCTTGCAACCGAGCACACGGTATTCATGCGCAACGGCTCGCTCGTCGTCCGCTTCGGCCCCGCCTACCACGCCGAGGCGGAGCTGCCGCTGACTCCCCTCGCCGCCGATACGTTCCACGGCAAAACCGGCCGGCCGGGATGGGTGAGCCAGCACGTGCTCCGCTTCATCCGCGCCGGCGGGGGCGTCGCCGGCTACCGGATCAGCAGCGACCGGCTGAAGGACATCGCCTTCCTGCGCGCGACCTGACGCGCCGTCATCGCCCCTCGCCGAGCAGGTGCCTGGCGAGGAACGCGACCACCTCGGCGTAGATCACCCGACGGTTGTCGCGCTTGGTGAAGCCGTGCCCCTCATCGGGGAAGGTGACGTAGCGCACCGGCACACCGCGCGCCTTCAGCGCGGCGACGATCTGCTCGCTCTCGAAGGGCGGCACGCGCGGATCGGTCAAGCCCTGCGCCACCAGCAAGGGGGCTGCGATCCGGTCCACGCGATGGATCGGCGACAGGCGCTCCAGCAGCTCGGCATCCGAGACCGGGTCGCCGTACTCCGCCGCGCGGTGCCCGACCCGCCAGGGGCCGGTGCGCTCGAAGAACGTCTTCCAGCGCGCGATGCCGTAGAACTCCACCCCGGCGGCCCAGAGATGCGGATACTCCGTCATCGCCGCGAGCACCATCCAGCCGCCGTAGCTCTGCCCCATCACGGCGACACGATCGGGATCCAGCACGGGTTGGGTCGCGAGGTACTGCCGGACCGCGGCCAGGTCGGCCACGCTGTCGAGCCGCTTCTCGCGATCATCGAGCGCCGCATAGCTGCGGCCATAGCCGCTCGATCCGCGCACGTTCGGGATCGCCACCGCGATGCCCGCTGCCAGCACCGCCTGAAGGTCCGGACGCCAGTTCGGCAGTGCCTGGTTGGCGGGGCCGCCATGCACCCAGACCAGGACCGGCCAGCCCGAGCCCGGCGCCTTCCCCTCGGGCAGGGCGAGGAAGAACGGCACCATCCGTCCGTCGAAGCTCGGCGCCTCGCGGAGGTCATAGGGCCGCGCGACCGCCGGCGGCTCGGCCGCGCGATAGAGGCAGCGTGCGGTCCCGTCGGCCACGCGCGCGAGCCAGATCGCCGAGGGGCTGGTCGGCGTGGCGAGATCGAACGCGACCGACCCGCCGTCCGGCGACCAGGAGAGCGCGGTGATCGCGCCGCGGGGATGCTCGGGTTCAGCGACGACCGCACCGGTCTCTGCGTCGAGCACGCGCAGCCGGCAGTATCCGCCCTCGTTCACCACCACGGCGAGCCGCGTCTGGTCGGGCGAGACCTCCAGCTTCTCGACATCCCACTCGGGCGCATAGAGAAAGCGGGGCGCCCCGCCAGGTTCCGTCGTCGCCACGCCGAGGAACTCGCGGTCGCGATCGGTCAGCAGCCAGAACGCGCGGCCGTCGCGGCGCCAGTGCGGCGAGAGGTGCCGCCAGTCGCCCTCATGCGGCGTGAGCGGTGTGATGTCGCCCGTCTCCACCTCGACCAGATAGAGCGTGCTCTCGTAGCTGCGCGGCGCGGTCATCACCACGATCGCGCGCCCGTCCGGGTGCCAGCATGGCAGCTCGTGCGGGCCCTCGACCTCGAGCACGCAGCGCGCCGCCTCCGAGGCGAGGTCCATCACCCAGGCATCGGTGTGCGCGGGATCGCGGCTGTTCGCGGTGTAGGCGATGCGCGTGCCGTCCGGGCTGATCGCGCCCCAGCCATGGATGGTGCGCGGATCGCTCGTGAGCGCACGCGGCTCGCCCGTTTCGGGCAGCAGGTAGAGCTGATGCCGCTCGTCCCCGCCCTGGTCGCGTGCGAACACTGCCCAGCCGCCGCGACCGCCGGCAAGAGTGGTGACCGCGTCGCGATGCTGGGTCCGCGAGCGCGCCGTGCCGTCCGCGGCGAGCGCGAACACCTGCGCGGAACCCGGGGCATCGCAGAGGCACAGCAGCGTCCCGTCGCCGGTGAAGCGCGGCATGGCCGCGGCCGGCAGAGACAGGAACCTGTCGACCAGGGCGTGCTGAGTCGTGTCGTGGTGGGTCACGGCGGATGAATGTCCTTGCTGTACCGGGAGCGCGAGACCAGCAGCGCCGACGGCATCGCGCAAGCCTCTCCCGGGACCACCCTCCGGCCTTCCGACCGCGCCGGCATGCCCAAGGGATAGGCAACCTGCCCGTGATGCTGCGCTTTCGCTGCTCAGCCGGCGCTCCGTCCCACGTGCCAGCACGGTACGGCGCGTGCATGACGGGAAGTCGATGTCCAATCCCGAGTCACCCGTCCGCCACCAGCGCAACGACGGACACGTCGCGGTCGGGTTCGACGCCGAACGTCTCGTCCGGCTCGACCAGCGCGCACCGATGCGCGCCCTGTTTCCCGACAGGGAACCGGGCGAGCCGCCGCTCGCGACGCTGGTGAACACCGCGGGCGGGCTCACCGGCGGCGATGCGATCGCGCAGGAGATCGGGGTTGCGGCGGGATCAGCGACGGTCACCACGGCCGCTGCCGAGAAGGTCTATCGCTCGCTCGGCCCCGACGCTCGGGTCACGACGCGGCTGGAGGTCGCCGCCGGGGCACTGCTGGAATGGCTGCCGCAGGAGACCATCCTGTTCGACGGCGCACGGCTCGACCGGCGGCTCACGATGGCGCTCGCGCCCGGCGCACGACTGCTGGCGGCCGAAATCCTGGTGTTCGGACGCAACGCGCGCGGTGAGCGGTACCGCCGCGGGCGCCTCAGCGAACGCTGGCACGTCGCGTGCTCAGACCGGCTGCTGTGGATGGATGCGCTGGTGCTTGATGGGGATCTCGACGCCCGGTTCGCTTCGCCCTTCGCGTTCGCCGGCGCTGAGTCGCTCGGCACGCTGCTGGTTGCGTGCGACGACCCGGCCAAGGTTGTCGCCGCGCTGCGCGAGGCCGGGATCGCGGCGACCATCGCTCGCCCCGGCCTCGCGCTTGCGCGCTGGCTCGGCTGCGGTCGCGCCGTGCGCGACGGGGTCGCCGCCGCGATCACGCGCATCCGCAGCACTGCCTTTGGCCTGCCCCCGCGCCTGCCGCGGCTCTGGAGCTGTTGAACCCAAGTGCACCTGACCCCGCGCGAGAAGGACAAGCTTCTGATCGCGATGGCCGCGATGGTCGCGCGGCGTCGGCTCGAGCGCGGCGTGAAGCTCAACCATCCCGAGGCGGTCGCGCTGATCAGCGACCACGTGGTCGAGGGCGCGCGCGACGGCCACAGCGTCGCCGAGCTGATGCGCGACGGCGCCTCCGTGCTGACGCGCACGCAGGTGATGGAGGGGGTTGCCGAGATGATCCATGAGATCCAGGTGGAGGCGACGTTTCCCGACGGTACCAAGCTCGTCACCGTGCACCGGCCGATCCGATGATCCCAGGCGAGATCATTCCCGCTGCGGGCGAGATCGTGCTGAACGCCGATCGCGAGGCGATCACGATCGAGGTCGCGAACACCGGCGACCGACCGGTGCAGGTCGGGAGCCACTACCACTTCGCCGAGGCGAACCCCGCCCTCGCCTTCGACCGCACGGCCGCACGCGGGCGGCGGCTCGATATTCCCGCCGGAACGGCCGTGCGGTTCGAGCCGGGGCAGACCCGCGCGGTGCGGCTGATCGCGTTGGCCGGCGGCCGGATCGTGCACGGCTTCCGCGGTGAGACCGAGGGGAGGGTCTGACGATGCCGGCGCGCCTCTCACGCTCGGCCTACGCCGGGATGTACGGCCCGACCACCGGCGACCGGGTGCGGCTGGCCGACACCGAACTGTTCATCGAGGTGGAGCGCGACCTTACCAGCTATGGCGAGGAGGTGAAGTTCGGCGGCGGCAAGGTGATCCGCGACGGCATGGGCCAGAGCCAGGTCACGCGTGCCGCCGGCGCGATGGACACGGTGATCACCAACGCGCTGATCCTCGATCACTGCGGTGTGGTAAAGGCGGATGTCGGGCTGCGCGACGGCCGCATCGCCGCGATCGGCAAGGCCGGCAATCCGGACACCCAGCCGGGTGTGGACATCGTGATCGGGGCGGGAACTGAGATCATCGGGGCTGAAGGCAAGATCCTCACCGCCGGAGGGATCGATGCGCATATCCACTTCATCTGCCCGCAGCAGATCGAGGAGGCGCTTGCCTCCGGCATCACCACAATGTTCGGCGGTGGCACAGGCCCGGCGCATGGCACGCTCGCCACCACCTGCACGCCAGGCGCATTCCACATCGCGCGCATGCTCCAGGCGGCCGAGGCGTTCCCGATGAATCTCGGCGTGCTCGGCAAGGGCAATGCCGCCCTGCCTGGCGCGCTCGAGGAGCAGATCGTCGCAGGGGCCTGCGGGCTGAAGCTGCACGAGGACTGGGGCACGACGCCGAAAGCAATCGACACCTGCCTGGGCGTCGCCGACGCGTTCGACGTGCAGGTCGCGATCCATACCGACACGCTGAACGAGTCCGGTTTCGTCGAGAGCACGATTGCGGCGATCCGCGGACGCACGATCCACGCCTTCCACACCGAGGGCGCGGGCGGTGGCCATGCCCCGGACATCCTGAAGATGGTCGGTCAGGCGAACGTGCTGCCGTCCTCCACCAATCCCTCGATGCCCTACACAGTGAACACCGTGGACGAGCATCTCGACATGCTCATGGTCTGCCATCATCTCGACGCGCGCATCCCCGAGGACGTGGCGTTCGCCGAGAGCCGGATCCGCCAGGAGACGATCGCGGCTGAGGATATCCTGCACGATCTCGGCGCGATCTCGATCATGGCCTCCGACAGCCAGGCGATGGGCCGGGTCGGCGAGGTGATCACGCGCACCTGGCAGACCGCACACAAGATGAAGCTCCAGCGCGGGCGTCTGCCGGAGGAGACCGGCGACAACGACAATCTCCGCTGCCGCCGCTACATCGCCAAGTACACGATCAATCCGGCCATCGCGCAGGGGGTGGCGGCGCAGGTCGGCAGCATCGAAGTCGGCAAGCTCGCCGATCTTGTGCTCTGGCATCCGGCGTTCTTCGGCGCGAAGCCCGATCTGGTGATCAAGTGCGGCACGATCGCAATGGCGCCGATGGGCGATCCCAACGCCTCGATCCCGACGCCCCAGCCGATACACTACCGCCCAATGTTCGGCGGCTTTGGCCGATCGATGACGCTCTCGGCCGTGACATTCGTCTCGCAGGCCGCGCTCGATGCCGGGATCGGATCGGCGCTCGGGCTCGCCCGTCCGCTCGTCGCGGTCTCGAACACGCGCGGCGGGATCGGCAAGCGGTCGATGGTGCTGAACGACGCCACGCCCGCGATCGAGGTCGATCCGGAGACCTACGAGGTGCGCGCCGACGGCACGCTGCTGGTCTGCGAGCCAGCCACCGTGCTGCCGCTGGCGCAGCGCTACTTCCTGTTCTGAGGCCGACGATGAGCGAACTCCTGGTGCGGGCCGCGACCATCCTGCCTCCGGGCTCCTGGAACGATGCGTTCACGCGCGACACGATCACCCTCGGTTTCGACGACCGGTTCCGCCGCCGGCGCAGCTACACCGCCGATGGAGGGCTGCGGTTCCTGCTCGACCTGCCCGAGGCGACGGTACTGCGCAACGGCGATGGGCTCGCGCTCGAGGATGGTGGGGTCGTGCGTGTGCGCGCCGCGCCGGAGGCGCTGGTCGAAGTGACCGGTAGTTCTGCCGAGCAGCTCGCCCGCCTCGCCTGGCACCTCGGCAACCGTCATCTGCCGGTGCAGATCGACGGATCGCGCCTGCTGATCCGCGATGACCACGTGATCGTCGCGATGCTCCGCGGGCTCGGCGCGACCGTCCGTCCCGTGCAGGCACCGTTCGATCCGGAAGGCGGCGCCTATGGCGAGCACAATCACCAGCCCGACCACCCACATGCGCATCGACACCACGACCATGGCCACCAGCATCACGACTGAGGCATCGCTCGCACGGCTGCTTGCGTGGTGTTCGCCCGCCTATCCGGTGGGCGGCTACAGCTTCAGCCACGGGATCGAGCGCGCGGTCCAGGATGGCCTAGTGCGCGACCGCTGCGATCTGATGGCCTACATCGCGACGGTGCTGCGGGACGGTGCCGGCGCAGTCGATGCGGCGCTGCTCGCCGCCGCTTGGCGCGCGGTGGACGCCGGCGACGATGGCGCACTCGACGCGATCGCCGAGATCGCGCTGGCCTGGCGTGGCACCGCCGAGACCGCGCTGGAGACGGTAATGCAGGGTGGCGCCTTCGTCGCCGTCACATCCGCTGCGTGGCCGGCACCGCGCCTCGCCGGGCTGCTCGCCCGCCACGGCCGTACCATTGCCCATCCGGTTGCCTTCGGCTCGGCGGCCGCCACACACGGCATTGGGTTGCGCGACGCGCTGTTCGGGTATCTCACCGGCTTCGCCGCGAACCTCGTGTCGGCAGGTGTGCGCCTTGTGCCGCTCGGCCAGACGGACGGGCAGCTCGCCACTGCGGCGCTCGTGCCCGTCATTGCCATGGCCATGGAGGCCGGCATCGCCGCTGACCTGGACACGATCGGCACCGCCGCGCCGATGCTCGACCTGCTCTCGATACGCCATGAAACCCAGTACACGAGGCTGTTCCGCTCATGACCCGCTCCGTCTCCGGACCGTTCCGCGTTGGCGTCGGCGGGCCGGTGGGCTCGGGCAAGACGGCCCTGGTGGACCGGCTCTGCAAGCGTCTGCGCGAGGCGCACGACATCGCCGCGATCACCAACGACATCTACACCAGGGAGGACGCGGAGTTCCTGACTCGGTCGGGCGCGCTTGCGCCGGAGCGCATCATGGGCGTGGAGACGGGCGGATGCCCACACACGGCGATCCGTGAGGATGCCTCGATCAACCTCGCCGCGGTCGCCGAGATGGTGGCGCGGTTCCCGAAGCTCGAGATCCTGTTCATCGAGAGCGGCGGCGACAATCTTGCCGCCACGTTCAGTCCGGAGCTCGCCGACCTGACGATCTACGCCATCGACGTCTCGGCGGGCGACAAGATCCCGCGCAAGGGTGGGCCCGGGATCACGCGCAGCGACCTCCTGGTGATCAACAAGATCGACCTTGCGCCGCTGGTCGGTGCTGACCTCTCGGTGATGGACCGCGACGCGCGACGGATGCGCGGCGCGCGGCCCTTCCTGTTCACCAATCTGAAGGAGAACCAGGGCGTGGACGAGATCGCTGGCTTCATCCTGGATGCGGGCGGGATCGCGCCCGCCTCACGCGCGGCGGTCGCCTGATGCACGGGCTCGTTCTGGCCGGGACGCTGCTCGCGGCGACGCCAGCGATCGCGCATACCGGCGTGGGCGGCACGAGCGGCCTGGCGGCCGGTCTGCTGCATCCGATCACCGGCCTCGACCATCTGCTGGCGATGCTCGCGATCGGCCTTTGGGCCGGGCTGCTCGGTGGTGCCGCCCGCCTCGCCACTCCGTGCGCCTTCCTGCTCGCGATGGCGGCGGGCGCGGTGCTGGCGGTGCGCGGCATCGAGCTGCCGCTGGTCGAGGCCGGAATCCTCGCCTCGGTGATCGTGGTCGGCGCGTTGACCGCCGTGTCCCTGCACCTGAAGCCGCTGGCCGGCGCCGCGCTTGCGGCCCTGTTCGGGTTGCTGCACGGCCACGCGCACGGCACCGAGATGGTTGCCGAGGACGCCGTCGGCTATGGCCTCGGCTTCCTGGCCGCGACGGCCGCGCTGCACGGGCTCGGCGTCCTGCTCAGCGGCCATGCACGGGCAACGACGCGCACTGCCGTCAGGATGGCGGGCGGCGCGATCGCCACGGCGGGGATCGTCCTGGCCGTGCTTGCGTAGGGAACGCGCAGCGTCCGAGCAGTACCACAGCGATCGGCCGGTCACGGCCCATGGCCATGTCTGCCATGCGCCTTGATGCCCCTCCAGTTCGTGCTAGCCTCCGTCCAAGCGCCGATGTGCGAGGGCTGATGTCGGGGAGCGATCCGAGGTGAACGAAGCCGCGATCCTTGCGGAAGTGTCGGCCGACAACATCCGCCTCCATGTCGAGCGGATCGTCACCGAGATCCCCTATCGCGCCGCCGGATCGGCCAATGGCCGACGCATGGCCGAGTACTCGCGTGACGCGATGCTGACTGCCGGCCTCGCGGACGCAGCCATCCATGAGCTTCCGGCGATCGTCTCGTTCCCGAAGCATGCCGAGTGCCGCGTCGTCGCACCGGTGGAGATGGGCATCCAGGCCAACACGCTTGGCCACAGCCTGCTCACGCTTGAAGACGGGATCGATGGCGAGCTGCTCGATGTCGGCGGCGGAGCCTTCTCCGACTACGCCGGCAGGGATGCACGCGGGAAGATCATCCTGACCGAGCTCTCCTACTCGCCGGCGCGGCACGAGAAGCAGCGCATCGCCGGCATGAGGGGCGCGATCGGCGCGGTGATGATGAACTGGGGGCACCCGGAGAACACCGCAGTGCCGTTCGGCTCGGTCAAGCCGGTCTGGGGCAATCCCACGCCCGACAATGTCAGGACCGAGATGCCGACCATCCCCTGCATCGGCATCGCGCGCACGGCAGGTCTGACGCTGCGCGAGATGCTTGGCAAGGGGCCGGTCAGGCTCTGGTTTCGCACGCATGTCGAGAATGGCTGGCATCCCGTGCAGATCACGGTCGCCACCATGCCGGCACCGACCACCAGCCCGGAGGCCGACGACTTCGTGCTGGTCGGCGGGCACCAGGATTCCTGGCCGGGTGAGGCCGCGACCGACAATGCGGCCGGCAATGCCTGCTTCATCGAACTCGCGCGCGTGTTCAACCGTCACCGCGACGCGCTCCGGCGCGGCATCACCTTCGGCTTCTGGACCGCGCACGAGACCGGCACCATGGCCGGCTCCTCCTGGTTCTGCGACCACAACTGGGACCGGCTGCGCGCACATTGTGTTGCCTATCTCCAGATCGACCAGCCCGCGTTCATCGGCGCGACGGAATGGTCCACCGCCTCGAATGCGGAGCTGAAGGCGTTCCACAGCGCGATCGAGAAGCGCCTGCTGGGCGCGAAGAAGGCGAAGTGGAAGCGCTCGGCCAAGAACGGCGACGCGTCGTTCTTCGGCATCGGCATCCCGATGTTCCACGGCGAAGGCTCGTTCACCGAGGCCGAGTTGAAGGCAACCGCACTCGCCAATCTCGGCTGGTGGCACCACTCGGTCGAGAACCGGCTCGACAAGATGGACTGGGCGCTGATGCAGGAGCACATCCGCATCTATGGCGCCTATCTGTGGGAGCTCTGCACCGCGCCGGTGCTGCCGTTCCGCTTCGTTCCCGTGGCCGAGCAGGTGGTGGGCCGGCTCGCGGAACTCGCTCCTGCCGGCAGCACGGCCGGGCTGGAGAGCGCGCTCGCCGCCGCCAAGCGCTTCGCCGCGGAGGCGGCAAGGCTCGACGCGCGCGCGGCCGCGGAGGCCGCGGCCTTCGCCGGCGGCCGAGGTAGCGACGACGTCGCGCGACTTCTGAACGCGACCATGAAGCGCCTCTCGCGCATCCTCGTCCCCTTGCAGAGCACCGCGATCGGCACCTATGGCCACGATCCCTATGGCTACACGCCGCAGACCACCATGATCCCCTGCCTGTACGACGTGCCCGAGCTCGCCGGCCTGGCGGACGGCGAGGCGCGCTGGATGCTTGAGACCAAGCTGGTTCGCGCCCGCAACCGCGTGGCGGATGCGATGGCGGATTCCTGCCTGCTGATCGGCGACGCGCTCGCCAGGTTGCGGTGACCGCGATGCCCGGTGGCCGAGAGCGGAGCGCGCCATGACCACCGGACCCGGGCACGAGCGCTGGATCTGCTATCAGCTTGTCGCGCCGATGGAGCGCGTGCTCGGCACCGCCGAGATCGAGCGTCGCCGGGACTTCCTCCAGACCCATGCCGACGCCCGCACGCGCATCGAGGTCCGTTCGGCGGCCGCGGGCTACCCCTCGATCGAGAGCGAGCGTGATGCGGTGGCGGTGTCGCCGCACATCGTCGCCGGGCTGCGGGAAGCGGCCGCGCAGGGCGCGAGTGCTGGCATTGTCGGATGCTTCTCGGATCCCGCGCTCGATGCCGTGCGCGAGAGCGTGCGCATGCCCGTGGTCGGCCCGGGCCAGAGCAGCGTGATGCTGGCACTTCAGCTTGGCGAGCGCTTCTCCATCCTCTCGCCGCTCGACAGTGCGGTGAAGCGGCACACGCCGCGGCTGCGCGCCATGGGTGTCGCCGAGCGTCTCGCCTCGATCCGCGGCGTGGGCGTGAGCGTGGTCGACTTGGCGCGCCGCGCGAACGACGCGATGGACCGGATCGTCACCGTCGCGCAGCGCTGCGTCGAGGAGGATGGCGCGGATGTGCTGGTGATGGGCTGCATGAGCATGGCGTTCATGGGGATCGTGCGGCCGCTCGCCGACCGGCTCGGCCTGCCCGTGGTCAGCCCCGTGCTCGCGGCACTGAAGACCGCCGAGATACTGCTGGACATGGGGCTCTCCCATGCCCGTACCGCGTGGCCGGAACCGCCCGAGAAGCCCTACCTGGCCTGACCTGGCCTGGGGCGAACGAGAGCGGAACGACCGCGGGCACGGGACTTCTGGTGAGCTGCAACGACGGGGAGAACGACGATGCGACGCAAACTCCTTCTTCTGGCGGCGGCAAGCGCCATCGCCGCCGCCGGGCTCTGGGCGCCGCCTGCCGAGGCGCAACGGCGCGCCAATGAGATCGTCTGGGGCGACCAGCTTCCGGGTGGGCTCGATCCGCACGTCATCGCCGATGTGCCGATGCAGTTCATCCAGCTCAACGTCTATGACGAGCTCTATCGCTACCAAGGCAACCCGCCCGACCTCGTGCCGTGGCTTGCGACCGGCCATACGGTCAGCGCCGACGGGCTGACCTGGACGTTCACGCTCCGCCCAGGCACGATCTTCCACGACGGCACCGAGTTGACGGCCGAGGACGTGGTCTATTCCTTCCAGCGCGTGCTGGCGCTGCGGCGCGGTCCCTCGGCTGCCTTCCTGCCGATCCTCGACCCTTCCGGCATCACGGCGCCGGACAGGCAGACGGTGCGCTTCCAGCTCAAGTCGCCCTATGCGCCGTTCCTGGCCGCGATCCCGCTGGTGGCGATCCTCAACTCGAAGCTCGTCAAGGCAAACGAGCGCAACAATGACTGGGGCACGGCGTGGCTCGCCTCGAACGCCGCCGGCTCGGGCGCCTACCGGCTGGATCCGGCGACCTATCGGCCGCAGGAGCTCGCCGATCTGCCCCGGAATGCCGAGCACTTCATGGGCTGGTCGCACAACCCGCGACCGATCGAACTGATCCGCTCGCGCCCGATCCTCGAGACGACCACGCGCGTCAACGCGCTGCTGCGCGGCGACATCGACGCGACCGACAGCTACCTGCCGACGGATATGGTCGAGCGAGTCGCGCGTGCGCGCGGCGTTCGGGTTGCACGTGACGAGAGCATGCGCGTGATGGTGATCCGCATGAACAACCAGCGCGCACCGTTCGACAACGCGAACTTCCGCCGCTGCCTGTCCCACGCCTTCAACTACCAGGGCTTCATCAGCGGCATCCTGAAGGACTACGCGGTGCGCAACGGCGGCCCGATCCCCAAGAACCTCTGGGGGGCGCCCGCCGATGTCGAGGGCTACCCGTTCGATCTGGAAAAGGCGCGCGCCGCCTGCGACCAGGCACGGGCGGAGGGCGCACCGGTGAACCGCGAAATCGAGATTCACATCCAGAGCCAGCTCGCGCAGACCACCCAGGCGGCAGAGCTGTTCCAGTCCGACCTGCGCCGGATCGGCATCACCATGAAGATCGTGCCGAGCACCTGGCCGACCCTGACCACCTCCACGGGTCGGGCCGAGACGACGCCGGACATGTGGGTGCACTGGGTCTCGACCTACTTCGTCGATCCCGAGAACTGGATCGGCCAGATGTACGACAGCCAGTTCCACGGCACCTGGAAGGCATCGTCCTGGTACAAGAACGACGAGGTCGACCGCATGCTGCGCGAAGCCCGCGCGATCACTGATCAGAGCCGGCGCAAGCAGCTCTACGAGCAGGCCTCCCGCATTGTCGTCGCGGACGCGGCCGATATCTGGATCTACAACACGGTGCAGCTGCGCGGCCTGAGCAACCGTGTGCAGGGCTACCAGTTCTCGCCGGTCGGTTCGGGCGGCGAACTGCGCGGCGTCTCGCTGAGCAACTAGTGCGGCGTGCAGCGGCGGGAGCGGGCGCTCCCGCCGCCCATTGGCCGCACGTATTGCACCGCCCCCGGGAGACGCCATGGTCCGTTTCGTCCTGCGCCGACTGATCCTGGCGCTGCCGGCACTGCTTGGGCTGATGGTGCTGACCTTCTTCATGCTGCATGTCCTGCCGGCAGACCCGTCGGCAGCACTCGCCGGCGAGAATGCGACACCCGAGCAGATCGCCGCGATCCGCGCCGCGTACGGCCTCGACCAGCCGCTGTGGCGACAGTTCCTGATCTATGTCGGCCAGGTGCTGCGCGCCGATCTCGGCACCTCGCTGTTCACCAACCGGCCGGTGGCGGCCGACATCGCGCTCCGCCTGCCGGCCACCATCGAGCTCACCTTCGCCGCGCTGCTGTTCGCCGCGGCTGTGGGCATCCCCCTTGGGACGCTGGCGGCCGTCTGGCACAACTCGCCATTCGATCACGTGATCCGCGTCGTCACGGTGGCAGGGCTGGCGATTGCCTCGTTCTGGTTCGCGATCATCCTCCAGCTCACCTTCTCGATGGAGTTCGACATCCTGCCGCTCCGCGGCCGGCTCGATGTCGGCGTCGATCCTCCGCTCTTCATCACCGGCCTCTACCTGGTCGACAGCCTGCTCACCGGCCGCTTCGCCACCTTCGTCAACGCGCTCGAACACCTGATCATGCCGGCCTTCACGCTCTCGCTGGGCGGGCTCGCGACCATCGCGCGGTTCACCCGTGCGGGCGTGCTTGACACGATGCAGAAGGACTTCGTGTCCTACGCCCGGGCGGCCGGCTACCCGGAGCGACGCATCGTCTGGGTCTATGTGCTGCGCAACTCGGTCGTGGCGGCGACCACCCAGATCGGCCTCCTGTTCGGAGGGCTGATCGCCGGGGCGGTTGCGATCGAGTGGATCTTCGACTGGCCGGGGCTTGGCAGCTACGCCGTGCAGGCGATCTACACCTCCGACTACAAGGCGATCCTGGCCGTGACGCTGGTGGTCGGCGTGATCTACGCGCTGGTCAACCTGGTGGTCGACGTGGTGCTCGCACTGCTCGACCCGCGCGTCGGCGAGAGCGTCTAGGCAGGAGCGCGGATGCTTCTGCTGCGGAAGTTCCTGCGCGACGTGCCGGCCGTCTTCGGCCTCACGATCATCATCCTCGTGGTGTTCACCGCCCTGTTTGCGCCCTGGCTGACGCCCAGGCCCGAGGCGGTGTTCGACAGCAACATCATGGCCCGGCTGCGGCCACCGACCGCGGAGTTCTGGTTCGGCACCGACAATCTCGGCCGCGATATCTGCTCGCGCGTGATCCTCGGCACGCGCGGGGCGCTGATCGTGGCACTCTCGGTGGTCGCGTTCGCGATGGCGATCGGCGTGCCAATCGGGCTCTACGCCGGCTACACCAGCTCGCTCACTGGCGAGGCGCTCATGCGCTTGGTCGATGTGTTCCTCTCGGTGCCGCAGCTGATCCTGGCGCTGGCGATCGCCCAGCTGATCGGCCGTGGCCTCGAAAGTGCGATGCTGGCGCTCGCCCTGACCTATTGGCCGTTCTTCGCGCGTACCGTCTACGCCGAGGCGCGACGGGTTCGGCACGCGCTGTTCGTCGAGGCGCTGCAAGGGATCGGCGCCTCGCAGGTTCGCATCCTCGTCGTCCATGTGCTACCCAATGTCGCTTCACCGGTGATCGTGCGCGCGACCATCGGCATGGGCTTCACGATCCTCACCACGGCCGTGCTCGGCTTCCTCGGCATCGGCGCGGCACCGCCTGATCCCGACTGGGGCCTCGCGATCGCCGAGAGCCGCAACTACCTGCCGGAGGCGTGGTGGTTCGCGATGTTTCCTGGGCTCGCAATCCTGGTCACCGTGCTCGGGTTCAACCTGTTCGGCGACGGCTTGCGCGACCTGGTCGATCCGCGGCTGAGGCGGTCGCGATGAGCGCGCCACTGCTCGCGATCGAGGATCTCTCCGTCACGGTCCGCACCGATGAGGGCCACGCGCAGATCATCGATCGCGCGGATCTGGTGCTGCGGCCCGGGTCGATCCACGGCGTGGTCGGCGAGAGCGGCTGCGGCAAGTCGACGCTCATCAAGGCGGTGCTGGGCCTGCTGCCGAGGCGCAGCACGATCGATCGCGGTCGTATCCTGTTCGAGGGGCAGAATCTGCTCACCCTGCCGCGCGAGTCCATGACGCGGGAGGTCCGTGGCCGGGCGATCGGCTTCATTCCGCAGGACCCGTTCCAGGCGCTCAACCCCGTGTTCCGCGTCGGCGACCAGATGATGGAGCTGCTGCGCTGGCACGGCCTGCCCGGCGAATCGCCCCCCTCCCGCGGACGCATCGACCGGACGACGCGCGCGCGACACCGCGCGCATCTCATCTCGATGCTGGGCGCGGTCCAGCTTGCCGACGCCGAGGAGGCGCTGGAGCGCTACCCGCACCAGTTCTCGGGCGGGCAGCGCCAGCGCCTGCTGATCGCGGCGGCGCTGGCCTGCGGGCCCAAGGTGATCCTGGCCGACGAGCCGACCACCGCGCTCGACGTCACGACGCAGTTGCAGATCCTCAAGCTGCTGCGCGACCTCGCCGAGACCTTCGGCCTGTCGATGGTGTTCGTGACGCACGATTTCGGCGTGGTCGCGCAGCTCTGCGACACCGTGACCGTGATGTATGCCGGCCAGACGGTCGAGAGCGGTCCCGTCGCGTCGGTGCTGGGAACCGCGCTTCACCCCTATGCGCGCATGCTGCTGGCCTGCCATCCCGATCGCGCGGCCGATCTCGCCGGGATTCCGGGCGCGGTCCCCTCGCCGCTCGCCCCGCCCTCGGGGTGCCGCTTCCATCCGCGCTGCCCGGAGGCACGCGACGCCTGCGCCGCCGCGCGTCCGGCAACGCGCGAGCCCGCCGCGCACCACAGCGTCGCCTGCGTGCTCCATGACGAGCCCGCCACCGCGACGGCGACGCGATGACCGCGCCGATCCTCGCCTTTCGCGATGTCGTCACCGTGCTTGGCGGCGGCCGGCCGTTTCTTGGCAAGCCCCGGCCGCTGGTGCGCGCGGTGGACGGTGTATCGCTGGAACTGATCGAAGGCGAGGCGCTCGGCCTCGTCGGCGAGTCCGGCTGCGGCAAGACCACGCTCGCCAAGACCGCGCTCGGGCTGCTGCGCGAGGGCGACGGCGAGATCCGGCTCGACGGGCGCGTGGTCTCTGGGGTCGATCCGATCCAGGCGCGGCGGCTGCGACGCGCCGTGCAGTACGTGCACCAGGACCCGGGCGCCTCGCTCGATCCCTGGTGGAGCGTCGGTCATGCGCTCGACGAGGCGCTGCGCATTCACGGTGTCGCCGATCAGGCCGAGCGCGACCGGCGCATCGACACGATCCTGGATGCCGTAGGACTCGATCCGTCGTTCCGGCGGCGCTATCCGCACGAGCTCTCTGGCGGGCAGCAGCGCCGCGTGGGGCTCGCGCGCATCCTCGTGCTCGAGCCGCGCGTGATCATCCTCGACGAGCCGACCTCCGGGCTCGATCTCTCCGTGCAGGCGACCGTGCTGCGCCTGTTCCGCGACCTGCGCGAACGGCTGGGGTTGACCTATCTGTTCGTGAGCCACGACCTCTCGGTGGTGCAGCGCATGTGCGAGCGCGTGGCGATCATGTATCTCGGCCGCATCGTCGAGATCGGCGAGACCGCGCGCATCTTCGCCGCACCCGCGCACCCCTACACGCGCGCGCTGCTTGCCGCCGCGCCTAAGCTCACGCCAGGCGCGCTCAAGGAGACGCCCGTGCTGCCGGGAGATCCTCCCTCGCCTGTGAACGTTCCGTCGGGCTGCGCATTCCGCACCCGGTGCAGCTTTGCCGTGGACGCATGCGCGCGCACACGGCCCGCTCTGGAACCCACCGGCGCCGGGCAGGGCCAGGTGGTCGCGTGCCTGCGCTGGCGCGACCTGCCGCCCGCACAGGAGGGAGAGGGACGATGACCGAGCCGACCATGCGGGCCGCATTCTGGCGCACCCCAGGCCCCGCGGGCGCGGTGCTGGAGCTCGGCACGATGCCGCGCCCCCTCGCCAAGGAAGGCGAAGTGCTGGTGCGCATCGCGACCTCCGGCGTGAACCCGCATGACGTCAAGAGGCGTTCGGGCTGGATGCCGGTGCCGCCGCCCTCGGAGCCGGTGGTGCCGCACTCCGACGGTGCCGGCGTGATCGAGGCGGTCGGGCCCGACGTCGATCCAGCGCGGATCGGCGAGCGCGTCTGGCTGTTCCGCGGCGGCTCGGCCGTGGCGAACCGGGGCACGGCCGCCGCGTTCTGCGTGGTGAAGAACCATCAGGCACCGAGGCTGCCCGACGGGGTGCCGTTCACGATCGGCGCCGCGCTCGGCGTGCCCGCACTCACCGCGCACGCCGCGCTGTTCATGGACGGTCCGTTGGCCGCGGGCAGCACCGTGCTGATCCAGGGCGGGGCGGGCGCCGTCGGTGCCTGCGCCGTGCGCTTCGCCGCGCGTGCCCCCGGCGTCACGGTGATCGCGACCGGATCGACGCCGCAGAAGCAGGCGATTGCGCGCGAAGCTGGCGCACACCACGTCGTCGACTACCGCGCGCCCGACGTAGCCGCGCAGATCCTTGCACTCAGCGGTGGCGTGGATCGCATCGTCGAGGTCGATTTCGCGGCGAACCAGGCGACCGATATCGCGGTCATCAAGCGCCATGGCGTGGTGGCATCCTACTCCTCGACCACCAACCGCACCCCCGTGCTGGACTATTACGGCTTCGCGCTGAAGGGCTGCACGCTGCATTTCGTCCAGGGCATGGTCCTGCGCGGGGGCTTGCTGGCGACGGGCATTGACGCAACGAACCGCGCCCTCGCGGAGGGCTGGCTCACGCCGGCGATCGCGGCCGCGCTGCCGCTCGATCGGATCGTCGAGGCGCACGAGTTTGTCGAGGCCGGCGCCGGCGGCAAGGTCGTCGTGGTGGTGGACGAGACGCTGCGCTGAGCAGCGAGGGGGGGACATGGCACGGATCGCGGTCGGCGGGTTCCACCACGAGACCAACACCTTCACCCCGGGCCTGACCGACTTCGCCTATTTCACCGTGCAGCGCGACCGCCCGCCGCTGATCCGCGGCGACGATCTCTTCGCGTGGATGCCGAGCGCGGGCTATCCGCTCTCCGCGTTCCTCGACGTGCTCGCCGGGCAGCACGAGGTCCTGCCGCTCGTCTGGACCTCGGGCGGGGCGGGGGCGACGGTCTCGCGCGACGCGTTCGAACGGATCGCCGGCGAGATGGTCGGGCGGCTCTCGCTCGCCCTCCCGGTGGATGCGGTCTATCTCGACCTGCACGGCGCGATGGTGACCGAGGATTTCGAGGACGGCGAAGGCGAGCTCCTGCGCCGGGTGCGCGCGGCCGTGGGGCCGGAGACGCCCATCGTCGTGTCGGTCGACTATCACGCCACGCTCACGCCTGCGATCCTCGCCCTCGCCGACGCGGTCACAGCGTTCCGGACCTATCCGCATGTCGATAGACGGGAAACCGGCGAGCGTGCCGCCGCACGTGTCGCGTGGGTGCTGGCCCACGGCCGCCCGGCCGGGCGGGCGCTCCGCAAGCTGCCGTTCCTGATCCCGCTGCACGCGCAGTGCACCGAGGCGCTGCCGTCTGCCGCCATCATCGCCGAGACCGAGCGCATCGAGTCAGCCGCGCGGGCATCGGGTCTGATCGGCCTCGACTATCTCGCCGGGTTCCCGCCGTCCGACATCTGGTGGTGCGGCCCGTCGGTGATCGCCTACGCAACCAGCCAGGCGACGGCCGACGCTGCCGCCGACGAGCTCGCGCGCGTGATCGCGCTCGCCGAGCCGGAGTTCGCGCAGCCGGTGCTCTCGCCCGATCAGGCGGTCGCCGAGGCGATGCGGATCGCCGCAGCCGCAACCCGGCCGGTGATCATCGCGGACACGCAGGACAATCCCGGCGCGGGCGGCAGCGCGGATACCACCGGGCTGCTCGCGGCGCTGGTGGCGGCCGGTGCCGAGGGCGCCGCCCTCGGCTACGTCTGCGACGCCGAGGTCGCCGAAACGGCGCACCGTGCCGGCGAGGGCAAGATGCTCGATCTCGCGCTCGGCGGGCGGCACGGACCCGAGGGTGTGGTACCGTTCGCGGGACGGTTCGAGGTGGTGCGGCTCGGCAGCGGACGCTTCCGCACCACCGGCCCGGTGGCCGGCGGGCGTGACGCGGATCTGGGCCGGATGGCGCTGCTGCGGATCGGCGGCGTGTCGATCGCGGTCACCAGCAAGCGGATGCAGGCGCACGACCAGGCGCCGTTCCGCCATCTCGGGATCGACCCGGCCCGGCAGAGGATCCTTGCGCTGAAGAGCTCGGTCCACTTCCGGGCTGACTTCGCGCCACTCGCCGAGACCGTGATCGTGACCGCCGCGCCCGGCCATCATCTCGCCGACAACCGGGCCTTCCCCTACCGGCGGCTGCGCCCGGGGCTGCGCCTGACCCCACTCGGCCCGGACAGCGACAGCGTCAGCGGTAACCCTCGGGATGCGCCTGCCGCCAGGCCCAGGCATCCGCGATGATCGTCTCCAGCGCGGGATAGCGCGGCGTCCAGCCGAGCTCCTCGCGGATGCGCCGGCTGGAGGCGACCAGCACCGGCGGGTCGCCGGCGCGGCGCGGCCCGATCGTGTGTGGCACCGCGCGGCCGGTGACGCGTTCGGCGGTCGCGATCACCTGGCGCACCGAGTAACCCGTGCCGTTGCCGAGGTTGTAGCGCACGCTGCGCTCGTTCAGTGCCTCCAGCGCTAGCAGATGCGCCTCAGCCAGATCAGCAACGTGGATGTAGTCGCGAATGCAAGTGCCGTCCGGCGTCGGGTAGTCGTCGCCGAACACGGTGAGCGGCGGGCGGCGGCCTGAGGCGGCGTCGAGCACCAGCGGGATGAGGTGCGTCTCAGGCCGATGGTCCTCGCCGAGACGTCCGCCGGGATCGGCACCGGCGGCGTTGAAGTAGCGCAAGGCGGCCGAGCGCAGGCCGTGGACACGCTCGGCCCAGACGAGCGCGCGCTCGAGCCACGCCTTGCTCTCGCCATAGGGTGAGCCGGGATCGACCGGCTCCTCCTCCGGGATGGGAATGGTGCTCGGCGCGCCGAACAGCGCGGCGGTGGAAGAGAGCACCAAGCGCTTCACCCCATGCGCGATCGTGGCCTCGATCAGCGCAAGACCGTTGCGAGCGTTCTCGGCCATGTAGCGATAGGGCTCGCGCATGGACTCGCCGACCAGGGACAGGGCGGCGAAGTGGAACACCGAGGCGAACGGACCGAGCGCGAAGGCATGGGCGAGCGCGTCGGCATCGCCGATCCGGCCTGAGATCAGCTCGGTGCTCGCGGGCACCGCGGCGGCGTGGCCGGTCGAGAGATCATCGAGCACGACCACACGGTCGCCGCGCGCGACCAGCGCAAGGACGAGGTGGCTGCCGACAAAGCCGGCGCCGCCGGTTACGAGATGGGTATCGGGCATCGACAACCTTGGGACAGTGGTTCGAGGATGGATCGGGATAGCGCGGCTGCGGTGCCTTCACCAGCGCCGCCGTGGACCCGTATCAAGGTGCACGAACGGGCTTGCGCCGCGGTAAACGCCGACACCGCCGCGGCCGAGTTGCCACGCCGCGCCGACCAGACCCAGCGCGTGCAGTCCCGGGCGGCGCACGTCCACCGCCCTGCCCTGGACATGCAGGCTGTTCGAGGCGGCACGGCCCCAGCGCGCGGCCAGCGCCGCCTGGGTCCGCGCCGTCCTGTACCCCGAGGCCACCTCGAAGCCGCGCCCGGGCACCCGCCGGTCGAGCAGCCAGAGCGTGTCGATCAGGGCGGGGTCGATCGCGCCGGCGAGGTTCTCCTCGCGATCGCGCAGCAGCCATGCGATCCGTGCCATGACCTCGGTGTCGTGCGCGCCGTCGCGCCAGTAGATGCCGTCAAACCGCTCGTCGGTGTGGATGTTGGCGAGCACCAGGCGGCGCGGTTCGGTCGAGGCCGGCTGGGCGGCTGCGGGCATCGCCAGGGTGCAGGCCAATGTCGCGACGAGGCGGCGCCGGCCGAGCCGCGGCAGGCAGCAGGCGCAGGGGGGCTGCATCAGCCGGACCCTGCGCCGCGGCGCGGCGGCGGCGCAAGTCCCGACGAACCGGATGGCGTCATGCCTGGAATGCGGGCAGCCTTGCCAGCCGAAACGGCTGCGCGCAGCGGCGGGGTTCCGGCACGGCGATTGCTAACCATCTCTTTGGCCACGCTGGATTGCGCCAGCCGGCACCTTGCGCGACACCCCGACCGACGAACAGGGAGCGAGATCGATGAGGACGACATGGCGGATCGACCGGCGCCGGGCGCTCGGGCTTCTGGGCGGATCGGCGCTCGTGCCCGTGGCAGGAGCCCGTGTCTCGGCGCAGACCCTCGACAAGGTCAGCTTCCAGACCAACTGGCGCGCCCAGGCCGAGCATGGCGGCTACTACCAGGCGGTCGCGGCCGGCATCTATCGCCGCTACGGCATCGAGTGCGATCTGCGCATGGGCGGGCCACAGCAGAATCCGAGCCAGCTGCTGCTCGCCGGCCGGGTGGACATGATCATGTCGAACGGCTTCCTCGCGCTGAACTACGTGCGTGAGAACCTGCCCTTCCTGACCATCGGCGCGATCATGCAGAAGGACCCGCAGGTGCTGATCACACACGCGGGCAATGGGATCGAGCGGTTCGAGGACATGAAGGGACGGCCGATCCTGGTCAGCCCCGAGGGCCGCGTCACCTATTGGCCGTTCCTGAAGGCGAAGTTCGGCTTCACCGACGATCAGATCCGCCCCTACACCTTCAACCTCGCACCCTTCCTCCAGGACCGCATGGCCATCCAGCAGGGCTTCCTCTCCTCCGAGCCCTATGCGGCGCGCGAGGCCGGCGCCAACCCGAAGGTGTTCCTGATCGCGGACGCCGGCTACGAGAACTACCAGACCACCATCAACATCAGCCGCCGCATGGTCGAGGAGAAGAGGGAGCTGGTGCAGCGCTTCGTCGACGCGACCATGGAGGGCTGGACCCAGTACATGCGCAAGCAGGACATCGGCGCGGCGAACGCCCTGATCATGCGCGACAACCCCGAGATGACACAACTCAAGATCGACTACGCGATCGACGAGATGAACCGGATGGGCATCGTGCTGTCCGGCGATGCCGAGCAGCTCGGCATCGGCGCGATGACGCATGAGCGCTGGGACCGGTTCTACACGACCATGGTAGCGGCCGGCGTCTATCCTGCCGGCATGGCGATCCGCAATGCCTACAGCCTGGACTTCGTGAACCGCCGCGTCGGGCTGTGAACCACCTGGGGCCGACGACAGGGGATACGCTCGCGTCGGCCCCGACCCGAGCACTGGTGGTGCTACGCGGCGTGGAGAAGCGCTTCGCCACGGGCACGCTCGCGCTGCGTGGCGTCGATCTGACGATCGAGACCGGCGACTTCGTCGCGCTGCTGGGGCCGTCGGGCTGCGGCAAGTCCACCTTGCTGCGCATCATCGCGGGGCTGATCGCGCCATCCGCCGGCGCGCTCGACTGGCCGCGTGCCGAGCACGACGCCACTGGTGTCGCGCATCCACGCCTTGGCTTCGTGTTCCAGGAGCCGACGCTGATGCCCTGGACCACGACGCTGAAGAACGTGGCCCTTCCGCTTCGGCTTGAAGGGATGGCGCGTTCGGAGCGGCTCGATCGCGCGGCCGAGGCGCTGCGGCAAGTGGGGCTCGCCGGCTTCGAGCACGCCTATCCGCGCGCGCTCTCGGGGGGCATGAAGATGCGCGTCTCGATCGCGCGCGCGCTGGTCACCCGGCCCGACATCCTGCTGATGGACGAGCCCTTCGCCGCCCTCGACGAGATCAACCGGTTCCGGCTGAACAACGACCTGCTGGCGATCTGGCAGGAGACCGGCGTGACGGTCGTTTTCGTCACCCACTCCGTGTTCGAGAGCGTCTATCTCTCGCGCCGGATCGCGGTGATGGCGGCGCGGCCGGGACGGATCGAGCGCGAGATCGCGATCGCGGCACCCTATCCGCGCGACGAGGCGTTCCGCACCTCGGCGGACTATGCGGCGCTCTGCCGGACCGTCAGCGCCGCGCTGGAGGAGGCGATGGCGGCATGATCCCGCGCACCCTCGATGCAACCCCCTCCCCGCCGCCGGTCCGGCGCGTGCTGTTCCTGCCCGTCGAGACCTGGCCGAAGATCCTGATGCCGCTGCTGATCGGTCTCCTCTCGCTCTCGGCCTGGGAGATCGCCGTGCGGGTGAACGAGGTGCCGCACTACGTGCTGCCGCCGCCGTCGGTGATCTGGCGGACGCTGGTCGGCGACTGGCACAGCCTGTCGGTCTCGCTCGGCATCACGCTCCAGATCACCTTCGCCGCGCTCGCCGTCGCCGCCGTGCTGGGGCTCGCGCTCGCGGTGCTGTTCGCGCAGTCGAAATGGATCGAGCTCTCGCTGTTCCCCTATGCGGTGGTGCTGCAAGTCACGCCGATCGTCGCGATTGCGCCGCTGATCATCATCTGGGTGGACGACATCCGCGTCGCCCTGCTGATCTGCGCCTGGATCGTCGCGTTCTTCCCAATCCTCTCCAACACCACGCTCGGGCTGAACAGCGCCGACCACAATCTCGTCGACCTCTTCCGGCTCTACCGCGCGAGCCGCTTCCAGCAGCTCGTGTTCCTGCGCCTGCCCTCGGCGATGCCCCTGTTCCTCGCCGGCTTGCGGATCTCCGGTGGGCTCGCGCTGATCGGCGCGATCGTTGCCGAGTTCGTCGCCGGCACGGGCGGGCGCGCCTCCGGCCTCGCCTACCGCATCCTGGAAGCCGGCTACCAGCTCCAGATCCCGCGCATGTTCGCCGCCCTGCTGCTGATCTGCCTCACCGGCATCGCGATCTTCCTGGTGCTCGGGCTGATCCAGCATCTGGCGCTGCGGCACTGGCACGAAAGCGCGCTCAGGCGCGAGGGATGACGGCGCCCGCGATCCCGGCTTCCGGCGGCTACTGGCTGCGCGACGCCCGCATTCCCGGCACGCCCGCCGAGCGGCTCGACCGCGTCGATCTGCGCATCGAGCGTGGCCGCATCGCCGCGATCGCGCCGGTCGGCGCCGCCACTGACGGCCCGTCGCTGGACGGCGGGATGGCGCTGCCGTGCTTCGTCGACGTGCACACGCATCTCGACAAGGGGCATATCTGGCCGCGCAGCCCGAACACCGACGGCACGTTCAGGGGCGCGCTCAGCGCCGTGATGGCGGACCGCGAGGCGCACTGGTCGGAGGAGGATACGCGCGCGCGCTTCGCGTTCGGGCTGCGCTGCGCCTATGCGCACGGCACGGCGGCAATCCGGACACATCTCGATACCTACCTGCCGCACGGCCGCAGCACCTGGCGCGTCTTCGCCGAGCTGCGCGACGCCTGGGCCGGGAGGATCGACCTCCAAGGTGTCTCGATCTGCCCGATCGACCGGCTCGCCGGCGAGGATGGCGCGGCGCTCGCGGACCTCGTCGCCGAGCACGGCGGCGTGCTCGGCTTCGTCACCCGCTTCGCCGGCGGCGGCCACGACGCCATCCCGCCCGGCTTCGAGGAGCTGCTTGACCACGCCTTCGCGCTCGCCGAGGCGCGCGGGCTCGACATGGACCTGCACGTGGACGAGAGCGGCGCGACCGCCGCCGCCACCCTGCCGATCATCGCCCGCACCGCGATCCGGCGCCGCTTCCAGCACCGCCTCCAGGTCGGCCACATCTGCTCGCTGAGCCTCCAGCCCGACGCAGTGATCAACGCGACGATCCGGCTCGTGCGCGAGGCCGGCATCACGGTGGTGTCGCTGCCGATGTGCAACATGTACCTCCAGGACCGCACGCCCAGCCGCACGCCGCGCTGGCGGGGGGTGACGCTGCTGCACGAGCTCGCCGCCGCCGGTGTGCCGGTCTCCGTCGCCTCCGACAACTGCCGCGATCCCTTCTACGCCTATGGCGACCACGACATGGTGGAGGTGCTCCAGTCGGCCGTGCGGATCGCGCAGCTCGACCATCCGCTCGGCGACTGGCCGGACACGGTCACGGCGACGCCGGCCGCCGTGATGGGGCTGCCCGAGCGCGGCGCAATCCGCGTCGGCGTTCCGGCCGATCTCGTGCTGTTCCGCGCGCGGCTCTGGCACGAGTTCCTCGCGCGCGGGCAGTCCGACCGGATCGTGCTGCGCGGCGGGCGGCCGATCGACACGACACCGCCGGACTACCGCGACCTCGACGCGCTGGTCGGGATCGACGCGGGCTGAGCCAGCGCCGTCCTTCCGGTCAGATCAGGCTGCGCCGCCGCCCTTCGAGGCCAGCGAGGCAGGGACCGCGGTGCGCGAGCGAGCTGGGTTGGGGCACGCCAGTGTCGGTCTGCCGCAGCAACTCAGTCGCGACGAGTCCGGGGCCCTCCTGCACGCCGGCAACGGGCACGCGTCGTCGACATCGAGCGTGACCAACGACCCGCTTGGCGATCGGCTGCGACGCGCAGCCGCCGTCCGCTCCACCGGTTCCAGCGGTTGCAGATCAGCGCCGGGGAAGCGCGGGCCCAGGCCGCCCAGATCTTGCCGGAGCGATTCGTCTGCGGCGCCTGCGCCCTCTGTCTGCCCGACGCAGTCGCCGGCACGGTCGAGGACTCGAATCGGTATCTCCCGCTGGACGAGGACCTGGCGAGCGACCTTGCCGCGCGCGGCCTGCCGGTCAGCGCCGCACCGGACCTGCCCGCGCGGATGGCGCAATGGCTCGCCGGCGATGCCCGAACGCGGCCGGGCAGCGATCGCCTGTCGCCGCCGGAGCATGCCGCCCCGGTCTCCCTCGCCGATCGGTTCTGGCTCTCCGGTGCGCCCATGCCGGTCGAGAGCCCGATCCCGGCCGCCGACCGCATCTCTCCCGGCGAGGGATCGCGCGCCGATCTCACCAGCGGCGGAACGCCGCAGCGACGCGGTCGCGGAACGCCGCGCGCTCGTCGTGCGTCCGCTGGTCCATCCGCGTCAGTGACATCCATTCGAGCCGGCAGCCACGCGCGCAGAGTCGGCGCAGCCCCCGCCCGATCAGCTTGCGGTCCGGCCGGCCGAGATACCAGAGCAGCCACCAGGGGCTGCCGTAGGTCGTCACTACGGCGATCCGACGGATGTTGGTCAGCAGCGGCTCGATTGCGAGCTCGCCGAGACGAAACGCGACGCCCGGAAGCCAAACCCGGTCGAACCAGCCCTTCAGCATCGCCGGCATCCCGTACCACCAGGTGGGATAGACCAGCACCAGGGCATCGGTGGCGCGCAGCCGCGCGACATGCTGTTCCACGCCGGCAAGGTTTTCGCCCTCGGTGTGGTAGCGGGCCCGCTCCTCGGCCGAGAGCGCCGGCACGAAACCCTGCGCGTAGAGGTTCATAAGCTCGGTGGTGTGGCCGGCGGCGGCGAGCGAGTCGCGCACCGCATCGCGAAGCGCGGCACAGAAACTGTCCTCGCGCGGATGGCAGTAGACCAGCAGGATCCGCATCACGACTCCGGCGGCGGCTTGACGGCCGGGGCAGCTTCGCACGAGATCGCGCCATGCCGGAGAAGCCGCCCCCAACCTCGAGCGAGCGCGGCCGCGCCGAGGCCGAGGCGCGTGCGGCCCGTCGCGCCGCGGCGCTGCGCGAGAACCTGCGCCGCCGCAAGGCCCAGGCGCGCGCGCGGGCAGATCAGACGGCGGGGCCGGAAAGCCGGACGGCCACCCCCTCCAAGCCGGGCCCGGCCGAGGGATAGCGGCGGATCACCGCCGGGTCGTGGCCCGGCACGACGCGGTTCGGATCGCCGCCGGCCTCGCGGATCAGGCGCTGGTAGCCCTCCAGCACCGCGCGCATGTCATAGACGATCGGAAAGGGCTCGCCGGCCAGCGTCTCCCAGAAATGCGCAGCGTCCGAGGCGAGCACTATGGGGCCGTCGGCGGTGTCGATCCGCGCCGCCATCAGCCCCGCCGAGTGTCCGCCGATGCGCATCAGGCGGATGCCCGGCCAGGGCTCGGCGTCGCCGTCGTGGAACACCATCCGCCTGTCGTAGAGCGCGCGCACCAGCGCGGTGACGTCCTCGCAGAGGAACGGCTTCTTCAGATGCGCATGCAGCATGCAGCGGCCGGTGGCGTAGGCCATCTCGGCGTCCTGGACGTGGAAGCGGGCGTTCGGGAAGGCGCCGATGCCGCCGGCGTGGTCGTAGTGGAAATGGGTGATCACCACGTTGCGCACGGCGCCCGCGTCGATGCCGATCGCGGCCAACGCCTCGGCGGGGGTGCGTTCGTAGGTGGCGCCGCGCGGGGCGGCGAGTTCGCGCGCGAAGCCGGTGTCGAACACCACCACCGCGTCGCCCCGGCGCGCGGCCCAGACGTAGTAGAAGATCGGGTGCGGCGTGTCGTGCAGGTCGTCCTGGACGATGAAGTGGTTGCGCCGCCGTCGCCCGGTGTTCTCGGCATACTTGACGGCGAAGACTTCCCACATCGGCGCCTCTCTGCTCAGCGGAACGCCCAGACGATCCCCATCGGCAGGGCCTCGACATAGGTGACCGCCAGCATCACGCCGAGGCTCGCGACGAACAAGGGGATCAGCGCACGGCTGATCGCGCCCATGCCGACATCGGCGAGCTTGGCGGCGACGAACAGCGTGCCGCCGACGGGCGGGGTGTAGAGGCCGATCGCGAGATTGCAGGTGAAGATCAGGCCCATGTGCACCGGATCGACGCCGAACGCCTGCCCGGCAGGCAGGAACAGGGGTGCCGCGAGCACCAGTGCCGGCAGGGGCTCCAGGAAGATGCCCAGCACCAGCAGCACGATGTTGAGCAGACCCAAGAACACCCATTTGTTCGGCGCGATCGCCTGGACGAGCTCGGTCAGCTGCACCGGCACCTGCTCGAGCGTGATCACCCAGGCGAGCGCATTGGTCGCGCCGATCACCAGCAGCACTGTGGCGCTGGTGATGAATGCCTGGAGGATCAGCCCGGGCAGCTCGCGCGGGGCGATGGTGCGATAAAGGAAGAGCGCGATCACCAGCCCATAGGCGGTGGCGACCGACGCCGCCTCGGTCGGGGTGAAGACGCCGGAGTAGATGCCGCCTAGCACGATCAGCGGCATCAGCAACGCGGGTAGGCTGTCACGCGCGCCGGCGGCGATCTCGCACCAGCCCGCGGGCGGCCCGCCCGGATCGCAGCCGGTGGAGCGGCCAACCCAGGCGCAGACCATCATCAGCGCGAGCCCGAACAGCGCGCCGGGGACGATCCCCGAGAGGAACAGCTCGGCGACCGAGACGTTGGCGACGAAGCCGTAGACCAGCATCGGGATCGAGGGCGGGATGATGACCCCGAGCGTGCCGGCAGCCGCGATCAACGCGCCGGCAAAGGCACGCGTATACCCACGCGCGACCATGCCTGGCACCATCACCGGGCCGATCGCCGCCGCGGTCGCGATCGCGCTGCCCGAGACCGCACCGAACAGCATGCAGGAGGCGACGGTGACGATGCCTAAGCCCCCCGGCAGGAAGCCGAACAGCGTGCGCGCGAAGCCGATCATGCGCTCGCCCACGCCGCCGCGCCCGACCAGCTCGCCCGCGACGATGAAGAGCGGCACGGCGACGAGATGGAACGGCTCGACCCCGCCGATCACGTTCAGCGCGATCGCCTCGATCGGATAGGGGAAGTCGACGAGCTCGTTGACGATCAGCGTGGTCAGGATCAGCGCCCAGACGAGCGGCACGCCGGCCAGCGCGACGGCGAAGAACACCCCGAAGATGACCGCGAGCAGCATCTCAGGCGAGCGCGCGGCAGGCCCGCACGAGGTCGCGCAGCACGAACGGCAGCGTCACCGCCGCACCCGCCGGCATGGCCGCGTAGAGCAGCCCCTGCGGCCAGTAGAGCACAGTCGTGAGCTGCGCCCACTGCCGCTCGGCGATCACCGTGCCGTAACCGGCAAGCAGCAGCAGCACGGCGATGACGGCGAGCGCGACGATGATCTCGGCGACCGCGCGCGGCCGGCCCGCGAGCGCCTCGAGGATCTCGCCGATGCGCATATGTGCGCCACGCCGCGTGGCCGCCGCCGCGCCGAGGAAGGTCGCCCAGACCAGCGCGAAGGAGGCGAGCTCTCCGGACCAGGCGACATCGAAGTTGAACACGAAGCGGCTGAGGACGTTGCCGAACACCAGCACGGCCACCGCCGCGCCCAGCACCGTGATCGCCGCATCGATCACGATGCCGAGCAGGGCAAGCGGCAGCGGCTCGTCGCGGGTCAGGCGCGAAAGCAGCGTCAGCTCCGCGCCGGCAGCGCCTCGCGCAGCTTCTGCGCATCGGCGAGCAGCTCGTCGACCGCGGCCCCGTACTGACCACGCGCACGCTCATAGACCGGCTTCACCGCCTCGCGGAACGCGGCGATGTCGGGACGTGCGATTTTGGCGCCCTTGCTCTCCATCTCCTTGAGCTGGCCCTCCTCGGCGGAGCGCACCTCGCGGCGGCAGAACCCTGCGGCCTCGATCGCCGCCCGCGTCACTGCCTCGCGATCGCGCTCGGACAGGCGGCGCCAGGTGCGCTCGGCCATCGACAGCGGGATCGGGCTGTAGACATGTTGCGTGAGCGTGATGTGCGGCGCGACCTCGTAGAAGCGCTGGCTGTAGATCGTGTCGACCGGGTTCTCCTGGCCGATCACCGTGCCCTGCTGGATCGCGAGATAGACCTCGGTCACTGGCAGCACGACCGGGTTGAAGCCAAGTGATTCCATGATCCAGCGGATCATGTCGTTCGGGAAGATGCGCATCTTCTGCCCACGCGCATCCGCCGGGCTGTTCAGCGGCATCTTGGTCGTGAAGCTGCGGAACCCGGCCTCCCAGGTCGCGAGGATGCGCATGCCTTTGGACTCGAGGGCCTCGAACTCGCGCTTGAACCACGCAGACGTGTCGTACAGAGCCCAGCCCTGTTCGTAGGTGTCGACGAGATAGGGCAACGCGGAAAGGTTGAGGGCGCGGTTGTGCGTGGCATAGGTGCCGGTGCCGGTGACGGTGAAGTCGAGCCCACCAAGCTGGAGCTGCTCGACCGCCTTCGGATCGTTCGCGATCTGGCCCGAGTGGTAGACCTGCACGCGCAGCCGCCCGCCGGAGTATTCGGCGACCTTGGCGGCGAACAGCTCGGCCGATTTCTGCCGGCTGCCGATCGCGGTGTCGGTGTGGCTGAAACGCAGCGCGGCACCCTGCGCGCGGACATGCAGCGCGGGGGCGGCGAGCGCCGCGGCGGAGGCGGCCAGAATGGTGCGGCGACGGAGCGTCATCGTGTCCCTCCCTGGAGGCGTGGCGTCGGCGTCGGAGCGCCGCTCTTGCCTTGACTGAGCCATTAACGTATGCGTTTGTCAATGCGCGCAATGCCGCCCCTCGGTCCGCACTCGTCGTTCCGCCGCGTCGGTGGTGGGCTCGCGCGGCCCGAATGCGTGCTCGCGCACGCGTCCGGCCTGCTGATCGCTAGCGACTGGCAGGATGCCGGCGGGGTGGCGTTGATCGCTCCGTCGGGGCGCGTGCGGCGGGTCATCGCGCACGGGTGGCACGAGACCCTGCGGCCCAACGGCATCGCCCTTCGCACCGGCGGACGCGTGCTGCTCGCCCATCTCGGCGAAACGACCGGCGGGGTGTTCGCGCTCGATCCGGATGGAAGCATCACGCCGGTCGTGACGGAGGTGGACGGACGCCCACTGCCGCCGACCAACTTCGTACTCGCCGATGCGCAAGGACGGCTCTGGATTACTGTCTCGACGCGCCATGTCCCGCGCAGCGAGGCTTGGCGCGCCGACGTCGCCGACGGCTTCGTGGTGCTCGCCGCACCCGGCGAGCCGCCGCGGATCGTCGCCGACGGTCTAGGCTATACAAACGAGGTCGCGCTCGCGCCCGACGGTTGCACGCTCTACGCCGTCGAGACCTATGCGCGCCGCCTCGCCGCGTTCGACGTCTCGGCCGACGGGACGCTCTCGGGCAAACGTATCGTCGCCGCATTCGGACCCGGCGACTTCCCCGACGGCATCGCGCTCGACGCCGAGGGTGCGATCTGGGTCGCCTGCATCATCGGCAACCGGATCCTGCGCGTCACGCCGGACGGTTCGATCGCGGTGATGGCGGACGCGGCAGATGCCGCACACGTGGCGAAGGCCGAGCAGGCATGGCGCGATGCGCGCCTGACCCGCGATCTCGTGGAAGCCGGAACCGATCCGCACTTCCGTAACGTCTCGAGCCTCGCCTTCGGCGGCCCTGACCTCGCGACGCTGTTCGTCGGCTGCCTGCTCGGCGATTCGATCCTTGCCACCCGCTCGCCCGTGCCGGGCCACCCGCCGCCGCACTGGTCGCTCGACCCCGGTCCCCTGCCCGCACTCGCCGAGGAGCCCACGCCATGACCTCCAGTTTCCGCATCGCCGTACTGCCGGGCGACGGCATTGGCCCGGAGGTGATGGCGCCGACGATCGACCTGCTGCACGGCGCGGCCGAACGCGTGGGCCTGGTGCTCGCGACCGAAGATCATCCCGCCGGCGCGGTGTGCTGGCGTGACACCGGCGAGGCGCTGCCGAAGGCCACGATGGACGCGTGCAAGGCGGCGGACGCGATCCTGCTCGCCGCGATGGGCGATCCGGCGATCCGCTACCCCGACGGCACCGAGATCGCGCCGCAGCTCGATCTCCGCTTCGACCTCGGGCTCTATGCCGGCGTCCGTCCGGTGCGCGTGATTCCCGGCGTGAGAACGCCGCTCGCCGATCCGCGCGCGGCCTCGATCGACCTCGTGATCCTGCGCGAATCGACCGAGGGGCTGTTCTGGTCGCGCGGACGGGGCGAGGTGCGCAACGATGCGGAGGCGCGCGACACGCTGGTGATCACCCGCGCGACAACCGCGCGGCTATCGAATTTCGCGTTCGACCTCGCCCGGGCGCGGCGCGAGCGCGGCGGCAAGAACCTGGTGACGTGCGTGGACAAGGCGAATGTGTTCACCTCCTTCGCGTTCTTCCGCAAGGTCTTCGACGAGCGCGCCGCGGTGCATCCGGACGTGCGGGCGGCGCACCACTACATCGACGCGATGGCACTCGATCTCGTGCGCCGGCCCTGGGAGTTCGACGTGATGCTGACCGAGAACATGTTCGGCGACATCATCTCGGACCTCGGCGCGGCGCTGATGGGCGGGATGGGCTACGCGCCTTCGGCCGACATCGGCGATGCGCACGCGGTGTTCCAGCCTTGCCACGGCTCCGCGCCCGACATCGCCGGCCAGGGGATCGCCAATCCGACCGCAATGATCCTGTCGGGTGCGATGATGCTGGAGTGGCTCGGCGAGCGGCACGGCGAGCCGCGCGCGCTCCGCGCGGGGATGCTGATCCGGCGCGCGGTGGATGCCGCGTTCGCGACCGGCCGGCTCGTCACCCCCGAGCATGGCGGCGCCGCTGGGACGCGCGCGGTCGCCGCCGCGGTCGGCGCGGCCATGGCGGCGCTCGATCCGGCCGAAGCCGCATGACCCTCGCGGTCGGTCTCGTCGGGGCCGGCTACTTCGCGCAGTTCCACGCCGAGGCCTGGGCGCGCCTGCCCGGCGCGCGGCTCGCTGCGGTCTGCGACACCGATCGCGCCAAGGCCGAGGCGACGTCGGCGCGCCATGGTGGCGCGGCGTTCGACGATCTCGCCGCAATGCTCGCGGCCGTGCCGCTCGACATCCTCGACATCGCTGCGCCGCCGCCAGCGCATGCACCGACGATCCGCGCGGCGATCGCGGCTGGCATCCGAACCGTGATCTGCCAGAAGCCGTTCTGCGGCGGCCTCGCGGCGGCGGAGGCGATCACGGCGGAGGCCGAGGCCGCCAAGCTCAGGCTGATCGTGCACGAGAACTTCCGCTTCCAGCCGTGGTACCGCGAGATCGCGCGGCTGCTGGCGGTGGGCGCGATCGGACAGCCCTTCCAGATTTCGTTCCGACTTCGTCCCGGCGACGGCCAGGGTCCCGGCGCCTATCTCGACCGCCAGCCCTACTTCCAGACCATGCCGCGCTTCCTTGTCCATGAGACCGCGGTCCATCAGCTCGACGTGTTCCGCTTCCTTTTCGGCATGCCCGATGCGGTGTTCGCCGATCTCCGCCGGCTCAACCCGGCAATCGCCGGCGAGGACGCGGGCGTCATCATCCTGCGCTACGGCGACGGGCGGCGCGCACTGTTCGACGGGAACCGGCTGGTCGACCACGCGGCCGCAAATCCACGTCTGACCATGGGCGAGCTGCTGGCCGAGGGGACCGAGGGAACGCTCCGGCTCGATGGCGCGGGTCGGCTCTGGCTGCGCGCGCGTGGTGCGGTAGGCGAGCGCGACCACGCCTATCATCTGCCGTCCCAGGGCTATGGCGGCGACTGCGTGTTCGCGCTCCAGCGCCACGTGGTCACCCACCTGACGGAAGGCACCGGCATCGAGAACACCGCGCGCGAGTATCTGGCGACGATGCGGCTGGTCGAGGCGTGCTATGCCTCGGCCCAGGAGGGACGATGGATCGCCTTGTGACCGACCCGGCCGAGCGCCTGCCCGCGGCCGAACGCGCCCATCGCGAACTGCGCCGGCGCATTCTCGACAACGCGTTGCCGGTAGGGGCCAATCTGCTGGAGGAGGAGGCGGCCGAGCTGCTCGGGCTTTCGCGCACGCCCGTGCGCGAGGCGATGGTGCGGCTCGCCGAGGAGGGGCTGGTCGAGATCCGCCCGCGCCATGGCATGCGGGTCAAGCCGATCTCGGCCGACGACATGCGCGAGATCTACGAGGTGCTGGCCGCACTCGAGCCGAAAGCCGCCGGCCGCGCCGCAAGGCTGGGACTCTCGGCCGAGGAACTCGCCGGCCTCGACGACGCCGTTGCGGCGATGGACGCGGCGCTGGAGCGGGGCGATCTGGTCGCCTGGGCCGAGGCCGACGAGCATTTCCACATGGGACTGGTGCGCGCCTCGGGGAACCGCAGGTTGGCGGCGACGGTCGGCTCGTTCTGGGACCAGGCGCACCGGGTGCGCATGGCAACCCTCCGGCTGCGCCCCCTGCCGACCGCCTCGAACGCCGATCACCGCGCCGTGGTTGCCGCGATCCGCGCCGGTGATGCCGTCCAGGCCGAGGCGATTCACCGTCGCCACCGCGAGGCCGCAGCCGAGATGCTGGTCGGGCTGCTGGAGCGGCTGGGCGGCGCAGGGCTGTAGCACGGCCTTGACTCGGGGCGCCGGCCGTGGCGGGTGGCGGCCCTCGCCTCCCCGCCCCGGACCTCCGCCATGGCCATCATGCCCGACACCTGGATCCGCCGCATGGCCGCCGAGCAAGGCATGATCGATCCGTTCGTCGAGAAGCAGACGCGTGAGGGGATGATCTCCTTCGGCCTCTCCTCCTACGGCTACGACGCGCGCGTGGGCCACGCGTTCAAGCTCTTCACCAATGTCGAGTCCGCGATCGTCGATCCGAAGGACTTCAACCCCGCCTCCTTCGTCGACCGCGAGGCGGAGGTCTGCGTGATCCCGCCCAACAGCTTCGCGCTGGCCCACACGGTCGAGTATTTCCGCATCCCGCGCGACGTGCTGGTCATCTGTCTCGGCAAGTCGACCTACGCGCGCTGCGGCATCATCGTGAACGTCACCCCGCTCGAACCCGAGTGGGAAGGGCAGGTGACGATCGAGATCAGCAACACCACGCCGCTGCCGGCCAAGATCTACGCCGGCGAGGGGATCTGCCAGTTCCTGTTTCTCAGGGGCGAGTCGGTGTGCGAGACCAGTTATGCCGACCGCGCGGGCAAGTACATGCGCCAGCGCGGCGTCGCCCTTCCCAGGCTGTAGCTTGAGGATCGTCTGAGATGGACCGGATCAGGATTCGCGGCGGCACCCCGCTCTCGGGCACGATCCCGATCGGCGGCGCGAAGAACGCCGCGCTGCCGTTGATGGCCGCGGGGCTGCTGACCGATGAACGGCTCACGCTCACCAACGTGCCGAGACTCGCCGACATCGACACGATGGCGCTGCTGCTCGCCCAGCATGGCGTGGCGGTGGAGCGGCGCGACAACGACGGCCGCACGCTCTCGATCGGCGGGTCGATCACCAACACCGAGGCGCCGTACGACATCGTCCGCAAGATGCGCGCCTCGGTGCTGGTGCTCGGGCCGCTGGTCGCGCGCTGCGGCGAGGCCAGGGTGTCGCTCCCGGGCGGCTGCGCGATCGGCACCCGGCCGATCGACCTGCACCTGAAGGGCCTCGAGCAGATGGGTGCCGAGATCCTGCTCGAGGGCGGCTATGTCACCGCGCGCGCACCGAAGGGGCTCAAGGGTGCAAAGATCGTGTTCCCGTCCGTCTCCGTGGGTGCGACCGAGAACCTGCTGATGGCCGCGAGCCTGGCCGAGGGCACGACCGTACTGGCGAACGCCGCGCGCGAGCCGGAGATCGAGGATCTCGCGCGCTGCCTCTCCGCCATGGGCGCGCGCATCGAGGGCATCGGCACGGACCGGCTGACCGTTACCGGTGTCGCCCGGCTGCACGGCGCGGCCCACGCGATCATTCCCGACCGGATCGAGACCGGCACCTATGCCTGCGCGGCCGCGATCACCGGCGGCGAGGTGGTGCTGGCGAACGCGAAGCTCGACCATCTCGGCGCGGTGGTGCGCATCCTGCGCGAGGCCGGGGTGGAGATCGTCGAGACCGAGGGCGGGCTGTCGGTGAAGCGGCTCAACGGCCTGCACGGCGTCGACGTGATGACCGAGCCCTATCCCGGCTTCCCGACCGACATGCAGGCCCAGTTCATGGCGCTGATGTGCGTCGCCGACGGCGCGGCGATGGTGACCGAGACGATCTTCGAGAACCGCTTCATGCACGTGCCCGAGCTGAACCGCATGGGCGCGCGCATCAATGTGCACGGCGCCTCCGCGATCATCCGTGGCGTGGCCTCGATGTCCGGCGCGCCCGTGATGGCGACCGATCTCCGGGCCTCGGTGAGCCTCGTGCTCGCCGGGCTCGCTGCGAAGGGCGAGACGGTGGTGAACCGCGTCTACCACCTCGACCGCGGCTATGAGCGGGTCGAGGCAAAGCTCGCCGCCTGCGGCGCGGCGATCGAGCGCATTCCGGGCTGAGGGGGGTGCGCGCGGCGAACTCGCGCGCCTTCCTCTCGCGCCAGCCGACACGACCGACACCGGACGCCGGTGATGCCGGGCGGGCGCGACCTGGACCCTCCCCGCCTGCAGCCATACCAAAGCGCAGGGCAACCGCACGCTCCGGATGCTGACCCATGATCATCGATGATCCCGCTGTCCTCAAGGAACGGCTGGCGGCACATGCGGAACGGCGGGTCGGCAGCCCCGCGCGTCTGCCCCCGGGCCCAGCCGTGGTCCGGATGCTGCGCGTGCTCGGTGGGATCTTCACGGCCCGGACACGCTGGCGTGCGTTCGGACTGCTGGTCGCTGACATCATCTCTACGATCGCGCAGGTGCTCCTCATCCTTCGCCTGGCGACCTGGAACGCCGACTTCTTCGATGCCCTGGAACAGAAATCGATGCCCGGGCTGGTGACCCAGTCCTGGATCTTCCTGCCGATCGTGCTGGGCCTGATGGTGGTGCAGACGGTCGGCTTGGAAGCCAGACGCCGCTTGCAGATCGATCTCCGAACCTACCTGACCCGGACCGTCAGCGATGCCTGGATGGCGGGCGGCCGTCACTACCAGCTTCGTAGCCTTGGCGTGACTCACGACAACGAGGACGGCCGGATCGCGGAGGACGCGCGCGTGGTCTGCGAAATGGTGGTCGATTTTCTGTCCTCGCTGTTCTACGCCGCCCTCCAACTCGCACTGTTCATCGGCGTGCTCTGGTTCACATCCGGCCCGCTCGTCCTGTCGATCGGCGGGGCGACCTTCACGCTGCCCGGCCACATGGTTTGGGTCGCCCTGCTCTATGCCGGCATTGGGGCCGCGATCACGATCGTTGTCGGCCACCCGCTGGTGCGATCCACCGCGCGCCGGCAGGCCGCGGAGGCTGACTACCGCGGGCGGTTGCGCAAGGCGATCACGCATTCCCCGACCATCGCCCTGACGCAGGCGGAACCGGGGGAGCGCCGCCGGCTCGCCGCGGCGTTCGATGTCGTCCGCGCGACCTGGGCTGTGCAGACGGCTTCGTTCCGCAATCTGATATTCCTTGGCTCCGGCTACACCCAATTGACCATAGTGCTGCCGCTGCTGCTGCTCGCACCACGAAATCTCTCTGGCGAAATGAGCCTGGGCAGGCTGATGCAGGTGACGATCGCCTTCGGTCAGGTCACCGCGGCGCTCTCCTGGGTGTCCTACAACTACCCGAGCGTCGCGCAATGGGAAGCTTCGGCCGGACGTGTGCTGGCCTTGCATGACGCGGTGTCGGGCATCACGGACGGGTACGGAGGCGAGGGGCCGGACTGGTTCCGGCGCGGGCCCGAGAACGGGCCGAACCTCGCGTTCCGTGAACTCACCCTCATCTCGGCGACGGGTGAGGTCCTGTTGGCCGATTTCAGCGCCGAGATCAGCCCCGGCGAGCATGTCCTGATCGAAGCGAGCCCCCACGTCGCAGCCGCCCTGTTCCGCGCGATCGGCGGCCTCTCCCCGTGGGGCAGGGGGCGGATCGAGCTGCCGGAGTCGGATCTGCCCTTCTTCATCGGCGACCGGCCCTACCTTCCAGATGCTTCGCTCGCCGAGATTTTGGCGGAGCCGGGCGACCCCGCGTGCTTTGCCGAAAACGAGCTGGCCCGAGCCCTCGCAGATGTCGGACTCGCGCACCTCGTGCCCGTCCTCGACACCTCAATCGCATGGGAGGAGGAACTCGGCATCGAGGATCAGCACAGGCTGGGGTTTGCGCGAGCGCTGCTGCATCGTCCGCGCTGGATCGTGATGCACGAGGCGACGAGCGGGTTGGATAGGGAGACCGAGGACCGGCTGATGGATCTGGTGACCTCCCGACTTCCCGGGACAACGCTGGTGATGATCAGCCATCGTACGGTGATGGCTGAGCGGTTCCAGCGTCGGATCTCCATTTCGGCGCCGCCATCGGACGGCACGTCACGGCGGTAGAGGCGTTCCGGCTGCGGGCGTGCCGCGGGACCCCACGCAGGCGGATCAGCCGCACGGGCTGCCGAGCACGATCGGTTGCGACAGGTGATTCCCTGAGCAAGGCAAGCAGGACACCGTACACGCGATGCGCCACCTGATCCGCCAGAACCGCGACATCCGCGTCGACTTCTTCCGCGGCTTTGCACTGTTCTGCATCTTCATCGGCCACATCGCCGATCATGTGCTCTGGGTCGTCACGATCCAGGTGCTCGGGCCGTCGGACGCGACCGAGACCTTCATCTTCCTCGCCGGCTACTCGGCCGCCTTCGCCTACGGCCGCGCGCTCGACCGCAACGGCGTCGCCTACGCGGCGGTCGCGGTGGGTCTGCGCATCTGGCAGCTCTACATCGTCCACGTCTTCATGTTCCTCGCCTTCGTCGCGCAGGTGTCGTGGAGCGCGACCCGCTTCGCGAACGCCGCCTATATCGACGAACAGAATGTCGGCGCCTTCCTTGACGCCCCCTACGAGGCCGTGCTGGACGCGCTCACCCTGCGGTTCCAGCCCGCCTTCATGGACATCCTGCCGCTCTACATCGTCATCCTGCTGTTGCTCATCGTGGTCCTGCCGCTGCTGCGCCGGCCGCTCTGGCTGATCGTGGTCTCGGGCGCGCTCTATGTCGCGGTGCGCATCACCGGCACCACGCTGAAGACAGCGACCGGCGACTGGTTCTTCAACCCGCTCGCCTGGCAGTTCCTGTTCATGATCGGCGTCGCCATGGGGCGTCTGCCGGACGCGGAACGCGCGCGCCTCCTGCGCCATCGCCGCATGCTGCTCGCGCTGTCGCTCGCGGGCGTGCTCGCGGGGCTGGTCATCAGCGCGGTCTGGCGGATTCCCGCAGCCTACAGCGTGTTGCCGGAGCCGCTTGCCTGGGCGATCTACACGCGCATCGACAAGTCCTCGCTCCACCCCGCACGGCTGCTCCACTTCCTTTCGATGGCCTATCTCGTTACCCGCACCGTCAGGCCGGGTGCGGCGTGGCTGACCTCGCCGCCAGCGCAGCCCTTCACGCTGACAGGCCAGCACGGGCTCGCGGTGTTCTCGCTCGGCGTGTTCCTGTCCTTCCTCGGGCGGCTGATCATGCAGGAGTTCGACGCCTCGCTGGCGACCCAGCTTGCGATCGCCGCCGGCGGGCTTGCGCTGATGGTCGCGCTGGCCGCCACCCAGGCCTGGTACGACGGCAAGGGCGAGGCGAAACGTCCGGCCTTGGCGACGCCGCCGTCGCCTGATAACCGATCTGCGTCATGAGGATGGCCGTGATCCTCGCGCTTCTGCTCGCCCTGGCCGGGATGCCGGCGATGGCGACGGCCGAGCGCTGCACCGCACCGCCCGAGCTCACCGCTGCCGGCGACACCTACCCCCAGGCGGCGCGCGCCGCCAACCGCAACCGTCGCCTGGCCGTGCTGGTGATCGGCTCGGGCTCGACCG
>NZ_JBHYDW010000013.1:0-16611 GCF_051860475.1 Elioraea sp.
CCGACCCGCCGCGCCACAGGATCAGCGCTACGCCTCCACCTACATCTTCGGTGCCGTCTGCCCGCGCGAGGGCAAAGGCGCGGCCCTCGTTCTGCCCTTCTGCAACACCGCCGCCATGAACCTGCACCTGGCCGAGATCAGCCAGATGGTCAGCCCCGGCAAGCACGCGGTGCTGCTGCTCGATCAGGCCGGATGGCACCTCTCCGGCAACGTCACGCTGCCACCCAACATCACCCTGCTGCCCCTGCCGCCGAAATGCCCGGAGCTGAACGTGATGGAGAACGTCTGGCAGTTCATCCGCGAGAACTGGCTCTCCAACAGGGTCTCCGGGATCACGACAACATCGTCGATCACTGCTGCCACGCCTGGAACCGCCTCATCGACCAGCCCTGGCGCATCACGTCCATCGGCCTCCGCGACTGGGCGCATCGGTTCTGATCAGTGGGAGTTGGTATAAGAGGACATCCAGATCTTCGCCTACTCCTCCCTGCCGCTTGCGGATCTCGACCGGCTGCGCCGCGACAAGCGCTTCACGGTCTCGACCCGCGGCAACGAGGGCAATGCGGTCACCAACACCGTCGAGTTCAACTGCCGGCGCGACGTCTTCAAGGATGTCCGCGTGCGCCGCGCGATCTGCCATGCGCTCGACGTCGATTTCTTCGCCGAGAACTTCCTCTACGGCTTCGGCAAGCGCGGCACCGGGCCGATCCCCTCGACCTCGGAGGCGTTCTACACGCCCGGCATCCCCCAGCCGGAGTTCGACCGCCGCCGCGCCGAGGCGCTGCTCGACGAGGCCGGATTCCGCCGTGGTGCCGGGGGCGTGCGGTTCCGCGTCCGCCTGCTGCCCGCGCCGTGGGGCGAGGACATCGCGCTCTGGTCCACCTTCATTCAGCAGAGCCTCCAGCAGATCGGCATCCCGGTGGAGATCGTGCGCTACGATTCGGCCGGATACCTGACCAACGTGTACCGCGACCACAATTTCGATCTCGCCACGGGCTGGCACCAGTACCGGAACGATCCGGCGGTCAGCACGACCGTCTGGTACCGCTCCGGCAGCCCGCCCGGCAGCCCATGGACCAACCAATTCGGCTGGCAGTCCGATGAGGTGGATCGGCTGATCGACGAGGCGGGGACCGCGCTCGATCCGGCGGTGCGCAAGGCGAAGTACGCGGAGTTCACCCGCAAGGTGCTGGAGGAGGTACCGGTCTGGATGGCGATCGAGCGTCAGTTCATCTCGGTCACCTCGAACCGGTTGCAGAACCATCACAACAACCCGCGCTGGCCCTCCAGCCACTGGTCGGATCTCTGGATCGCTTCGTGATCCCTGCCGCGGCCCGCACCCCGGGCGGGGGAGAGCCGCGGTGCGCCGCAGCTGAACGCCGATGAAGCTCCTCGCCTACGCCGCGCGCAGGCTAGCCGCGAGCATCCCGACGCTGATCGTCCTGCTCGCCGGGCTGTTTCTGCTGCTCCAGCTCGCGCCTGGCGACACGGTGGATGTGCTGATGGCCCAGGCGGGCGGCGGCGATGCGGTGATGGCGGCCGAGCTCCGCCGCTTCTACGGGCTCGATCTCTCGGTGCCGGAACGGCTGGCCGCGTATCTGTGGCGCCTGGTGCGGCTCGATCTCGGCTTCTCGGCGATCTACAACAAGCCGGTCGCGGAGGTGATCTTCGAGCGGCTGACGCCCACGCTGCTGCTGATGGTCTCGGCACTGAGCCTCGCCTTCGCGGCCGGGATGGCGCTCGGTATCCTGGCCGCCCGGCGTGTGAACGGCTGGCCCGATACGATCATCTCCACCCTCGGCCTGATCTTCTACGCCACGCCGTCGTTCTGGTTCGGCCTGATGGGGATCGTCGTGTTCGCCGTGCACCTCGCCTGGCTGCCACCGGGCGGGTTCGGCACGGTGGGTGCGGGGCTCACCGGGATCGCGCTCGTGCTCGACATCGCCTGGCACCTGATCCTGCCGACCGTCACACTCGCGCTGATCTTCCTAGCGATCTATCTCCGCATCATGCGCGCGGCGATGCTTGAGGTGCTGAATCTCGACTTCGTCCGCACCGCGCGTGCGAAGGGCCTCTCCGAGACCCGCGTGCTGGTGCGCCATGTGCTGCGCAACGCGCTGCTGCCGATGGTGACGCTGATCGGGTTGCAGGCCGGCACCATGCTCGGCGGGTCGGTGGTGGTGGAGAGCGTGTTCTCGCTGCCCGGCCTCGGCCGGCTTGCCTATGAGAGCGTGGTGCAGCGCGATCTGAACACGCTGCTCGGCATCGTCTTCGTCTCCGCCATCCTGGTGATCGCGGTGAACTTCATCGTCGACATGCTCTACGCCAAGCTCGATCCGCGGATCACGGCGAGCTGAGCCGATGATCGCCGCCGTCAGGCGCTACCTGCGCGGCCCCGCCGCCGTTCTCGGCCTGATCCTGCTGCTCGGCGTGATCGGCATGGCGGTGACGGCCGACTGGGTATTTCCGCGCGATCCGCTCTCGCTCGCCGGCCGCCCGCTGCAATGGCCGGGCGCGAACCCGAATTTCTGGCTCGGCACCGACGGATCGGGCCGCGACATCGCCGCGCAGATCTTCCATGGCGCGCGCATCAGCCTGCTGATCGGCCTGCTTGCGACCGCGATCGCGATCGTGCTGGGGATCGCGATCGGCGCGGTCGCCGGCTTCTACGGCGGCGCGGTCGACACGGTGCTGATGCGCGTCACCGAGGCGTTCCAGACCGTGCCCAACTTCATCCTGCTGCTCGTGCTGGTCGCGGTGTTCGGCTCCGACCTGGTGACGGTAGTGGTGGCGATCGGCGCGGTTTCGTGGCCCGCGCCGGCGCGGCTGACCCGTGCGGAGGTGCTGTCGCTGCGCAACCGCGAATTCGTCCTCGCCTGCCGCACCCTCGGCATGGGCGATCTCAGGCTGATCCTGTTCGAGGTGCTGCCGAACGCGCTGCCGCCGGTGATCGTCTATGCCTCGGTGGTGATGGCGGTGGCGATCCTGCTGGAGAGTGCGCTCGCCTTCCTCGGACTCTCGGATGCCAATGTCGCCTCCTGGGGCAACCTGATCGGAACCGGGCGGACGGTGATCCGCAGCGAGTGGTACGTCTCGGCGATTCCGGGCGTGGCGATCCTGCTCACCGTGCTCGCGGTGAGCCTGGTCGGGCAGGGGCTGAACGACGCGTTGAACCCGCGGCTGAAGGAGCGGTGATGACCGAGCGACTGCTGGCGATCCGCGACCTCAGCGTGCGCCTGCCGCGCGGCGCCGACCGCAGCCATGCGCTGATCGACGTCTCCCTCGATCTCGATCCGAACGAGATCCTGTGCGTGGTCGGCGAGAGCGGGTCGGGCAAGTCGCTGACCGCGGCCGCCGTGATGGGACTCCTGCCCGGGCCGCAGGTGTTCGCCGAGGCGGGCTCGATCACCTTCGAGGGGCGTGATCTCCTGACGCTGTCCGAGGCCGAGATGCGGCGCATCCGCGGCGCCAGGATCGGCATGATCTTCCAGGAACCGATGACCGCGCTCAATCCGCTGATGCCGATCGGACGGCAGATCGAGGAGGTGCTGGAAGAGCATACCGCGCTGCCGCGGGCCGAGCGGCAGGCCCGCGCGATCGCGCTGCTCGACGAGGTGCGCCTACCGGACCCTGCGCTGGTCGCGCGCGCCTATCCGCATGAGATCTCGGGCGGGCAGCGCCAGCGCGCGATGATCGCGATGGCGGTCGCGCTCAATCCCCGCCTACTGATCGCCGACGAGCCGACCACCGCGCTCGACGTCACCACGCAGAAGCGCATCCTCGGCCTGATCCGTGCGCTGCAACGGAGCCACGGCACCGGCGTGCTGTTCATCACGCACGATTTCGGCGTGGTCGCCGAGATCGCCGACCGAGTGGCGGTGATGCAGCACGGGCGGATCGTCGAGCAGGGTGCAGCCGACCAGATCCTGAACCGGCCGAACCATCCCTACACCCAGGCGCTGATCAGCGCAGTCCCGTCGCTCACGCACCGGCCGGAGCCACATCGTTTCGAGGGAGTGCCGGTGCTGTCGGTGCGCAACCTGACGAGAACCTACCGGCCGAGCGGCTTGTTCGCGCGCCGGCGCATTGTGCATGCGGTCAAGGAAGTCTCGTTCGAACTGCATCGCGGCGAGACGCTCGGCATTGTCGGAGAGTCCGGCTCGGGCAAGTCGACGGTGGCGCGCTGCCTGGTGCGCCCGCTCGGCAGCGACGGCGGCAGCATCGTCGTCGACGGGACCGACATGGCGGCGCTGCCGCGCGCGGCACTGCGCCGGGAGGCGCGGCGGGTGCAGATGGTGTTCCAGGATCCCTTCGCCTCGCTGAACCCGCGCCGTCCCGCGGGCGAGCTGGTGGCGCAGGGGCCGATGCTGCACGGCACGCCGAAGCGCGAGGCACTGGCGCGTGCAGCCGAGCTGTTCCGCCTGGTCGGGCTCGACCCCTCCGCGATGACGCGGCTGCCGCACGAGTTCTCGGGTGGCCAGCGTCAGCGCATCGGACTGGCGCGCGCGCTCGCGATGCAGCCGACCGTGCTGGTGGCCGACGAGCCGGTCTCGGCGCTCGACGTCTCGGTGCAGGCGCAGGTGCTGCGCCTCCTGCGCGATCTGCGCACGCGGCTCTCGCTCGCGATCGCCGTGCGCTGAACCCGCAGGGGCCAAGGGGCAGCCGCCCCTTGGCCCCGCACCCCCATCGCATCGGCTCCATCCGCCGAGGCCCTGGCGCGCAGCATCCCGGCGCGTCTAATATGCAAAATCGTGTTCGATGACGGAAACCGGCCAGACCGCGCCGAGGACCGCGCGGCCCTGAACCCGAACCACCGCGCCTACTTCGTGCCCGGCCTGCAACGCGGCCTGCGCGTGCTCGAAGCCCTCGCTGCCGCCGGGCGCCCGCTCGGCCTGACCGAGATCGCCGGCGCGCTCGGCCTCACCCGCTCGGCGGTGTTCCGCCTCGTCTACACCCTGCGCCACATGGGCTTCCTCGAGGAGATCGACGGCGCGCGCGGATTCCGCCTCGGCGCGCGCGTGCTCAATCTCGGCTTCGCCTACCTCACCGGCCAGGACATCATCGAGATCGCGCGCCCCGAACTCGAACTGCTGCGCGACAGAACCGGCGTCACCGCGCATCTCGCCATTCGCGATGGCGGCGAAGTGCTCTATCTGTCCTGCGTGCAGACCCGCACCGGCTTCCTCAGCAACATGAATGTCGGCAGCCGCGTGCCCGCCTACGCCTCGCCGATGGGCTGGCTGCTGCTCGCCGACCTGCCGCCGCGCGACGTCGCACGGCTGTTCGTGGGCACGCGCTTCGCCCCGCTCACCGCGCAGACCCCGCCCGACATCGCGGCCCTGCTCGCCCGCGTCGCCGAGGCCGCCGGGCGCGGCCATGTCATCAGCCGCGGCATCATGGAGGCGGGCGGCAGCTCGGTCGCCGCGCCCGTGCTCGGGCACGGCAGCGCGGTGTGCGCCGCGATCGACGTCTCCGGCCCGGATTCGGCGTTCGACCTCGCCGCGCTGGAAACGCGCTACGTCCAGGAGGTGCGCGCCGCGGCGCAGCGGATCGGCGCGCGCCTCGGGCACCTCTCCGCGCCGGTCAGGCCGGAAGCACCGCCCGCGGCGTCGCCGCGAGACGCGCCACCAGCGTCTCGATCTCGTCCTCGCCGGTGACATGCGGCAGGGCGGGCGGCCCGTGATCCCTGCAACCCCGGTCGCGGCGCAGCACCGCGGAGGCCTCGGGCACGGCATCCCCGCCCGGCGCGGCGGCGTCGCCGCCGCGAGCGCTGGTTGTTCCATGAAATCCGGTCTCGTAGGTTGAACGACATCATCCCGGAAAGGACCGCCATGCGGACGGCCCGCCCGCCCCTGCCCCGCCCGCCCGCCCGATGAGCCCGCCCTGCGACCTGCCCGCCGTCCTGGCCGCGCGCCTGCCCGAGGCGCTGCACCACCGGGGCGAGCCGACCGAATGGGTGCGCGTCACGCGACCCGGCCAGCGCCTGCATTCCTTCCTGGAAGGCCCGTGTCTCGACGACCAGGGCCATCTCTGGCTGGTCGACGTGCCCTATGGGCGGATCTTCCGCGTCTCGCCCGTCGGCGACTGGACGCTCGCCCATGCCTATCCGGGCGAGCCGCACGGCCTCGCGCTGATGCCCGACGGCAGTTTCGCCGTCACCGACTACCGCCAGGGCGTGCTGCGCCTCGATCCCGAACGCGGCACGCTCGCGCCGGTCGTCACGGGCGCGAACACCGAGGCGTTCCGCGGTCTCGGCGACATCACGCGCGGCCCCGACGGCAGTCTCTGGTTCACCGACCCCGGCCGCTCCAGCCTGACCGACCCGACCGGGCGGCTGTTCCGGCTCCGTCCTGGCTCGGCCGCGGCCGAGCCGGTGCTGACCAACGTGCCCTATCCCAACGGCGTCGCCCTCAGCCCGGACGGACGGCTCGTCCTGCTCGCCGCGACGCGCGCCAACGCCGTGTGGCGGCTGCTCGCCGACGCGCCCGATCCGCTGCTGCCGATGGCCGGCGTGTTCGTCCAGCTCTCCGGCGGGCTCGGCCCCGATGGGCTCGCGGTCGACCGCCACGGCAGGCTCGCGGTCGCCCAGGCCCAGGCCGGACGCGCGCTGCTGTTCGATCGGCTCGGCGATCCGCTCGCGCGCATCCGCCTGCCCGAGGGGCTCTGGACCACCTCCGTCTGCTTCACCCGCGAGGCCGACGCGCTGCTGATCGTCGAGGCCGAGACGGCGTCGGTCTACCGGGCCGACCTCGCCGGCATCCCGCCGACCGCGGCCTGAGGAGGCGACGCCGATGCGCCGCCCCTGGCCAGGCCCCGCCGCCCACCGTTCCCGCGACCACACCGGAGCCACGCGCCCATGACCACCCGCCTCGATGGACGGACCGCGATCGTGACCGGCGGCGGATCAGGGATCGGCCGCGCGGTCGCCGAGACCTTCTCCGCCGCCGGCGCCTTCGTGGTCGTCGCCGGACGCGGCGCCGGCCTGATCGAGGCAGTGGCATCGCGCATCGGCGGGCTTGCCGTGCCGTGCGACGTCACCCGGCTCGACCAGGTCGAGGACATGTTCGCGCGCGCGGCACGCGCTGGCACCGGCCGGATCGATGTCCTGGTGAACAATGCCGGTCAGAGCGGGCCGGTCGGCGCGCTCGCGGAGGTCGATCTCGACGCCTGGCGCGACTGCGTCGAGGTGAACCTGTTCGGCGCGATGCACGGCATGCGGGTCGCGGCTCGGGTGATGGGCGCGCAGCGCGGCGGCGCGATCATCAACATGTCCTCGCGCATGGGCCTGTTCGGACAGCCGATGCGCACGGCCTACTGCGCGACCAAGTTCGCGCTGATCGGCATGACCGAGGCGCTCGCGCGCGAGGTCGGGCCGCTTGGCGTGCGCGTCAACGCGCTCTGTCCCGGCGCGGTCAGCGGCGCGCTGATGGACCGCGTGATCGCCGCGCGCGCGCAGGCGGAGGGGCGGCCGGCCGACGAGATCATCCGGCGCGACTACACCGACAGCGCTGCCCTGCGCCGCTGGCTCTCGCCGGAGGAGGTCGCCGCCGCGGCGCTGTTCCTTGCCTCGGATGCGTCCTCGGCGATCACTGGCGAGCGCATCCGCGTCGATTGCGGCCGGTGGTGAGCATGGCGCCGTCCGACGCGGGCCCCAGGCCGCGCCCCTTCGAGGGCCTCCGCGTGCTCGACCTGACGCATGTGCTCGCCGGCCCGTTCTGCGCCTACCAGCTCGCCGTGCTCGGCGCGGACGTGATCAAGATCGAGCCGCCACACACGCCGGACTGCGCGCGCGGACGCGGTCCGGACGACGCGCTGAACGCGGCGGGGCTCGGCATCAACTACCAGGTGCAGGGCGCGAACAAGCGCGCGCTCGCGCTCGACCTCGCCGATCCGCGCGGGCGCGCGCTGTTCCTGCGGCTCGTGGACGGCGCCGATGTGGTGATCGAGAACTTCCGCACCGGCGCGCTCGCCGCCCTCGGTCTCGGCGCCGAGGCGCTCACCGCGGCCAACCCGCGGCTGATCCACTGCACGCTGACCGGCTACGGCGCGACCGGCGAGCGGGCGGGCGTGAACGCGTACGACAACGTGATCCAGGCGGCGTCGGGGCTGATGGCGCGCACCGGCACGGCCGAGACCGGGCCGCTCAAGGCGGGCGCGTCCGTGATCGACTACGCGACCGGCTACGCTGCGGCCTTCGCGATCGCCGCGGCACTGGTGCAGCGGGCGCGCACCGGGCACGGGCAGACGATCGACTGCGCGATGTTCGACACCGCTCTGACGCTGATGGCGCCGGAGGCCTCCGCCGCGCTCTACGCCGGGACGAAGGCGCCGCGACCGTCCGAAGCCGGCATCGGCGCCTATCGCACCGCCGACGGCGAGCTCGTCATGCTCGGCGCGTTCAACGTCCGGCAGAACCGGCGCCTGTGGCAGGCGCTCGGCCGGCCCGAGTTCGCATCGATCGCCGACTGGAACGGGCTCTGGGCAGCGTCGGGGGCGATGCGCGACGCCCTGGCGGAGGTGTTCGCCACGCGCACCGCCGCGGACTGGGAGGCGTTCCTGCACGGCATCGGCGTACCCGCCGAGCGCGTGCGCCGGCTCGACGAGGCGGTGCGGCTGCCGCACCTCGCCGCGCGCGGGCTGTTCGCCGGATTCGCGCCCGCCGAGCCGGGCACGGCGCCGGTGGCGCTGCCGCTCGCCGCGTTCCGCTACGCCGCGGGCGGGCCGGAGCTGACGCGGCCGCCGCCGCGCCACGGCGAGCACAGCGCCGAGATCCTCGCCGGGCTCGGCTGCTCCGCCGACGAGATCGCCGCGCTGCGCGCCGACGGCGTGATCGCGTAGGCCCCGGTGCGGCGCTGCGTCAGGCGGGCACGATCGCCTGGTGGCGCCGCCGCACAAGGGCCACGGCCGCCGCGGTCAGCACGAGCGCGCCGAGTGCCACCGGCAGGCGTTCGGCGATCGGGCCGACCGCGCCCCAGAGCCAGGCCAGCGCCGGGATCGCGATCATGCCACGCTCCCACGCCGTCAGCGCGTGCAGCAGGTAGCCCTCGAACACCCGAGGCATCAGCGCGAAGAACGCGAACAGGCAGAGTGTGGTGAAGCCGAGCTCGAGCATCGACGACGACAGCAGCCCGCCGAACGCGAAACTGAACGGAATGACGTAGAGCGCCTTGGCGATCATCACGCACTCCCAGCCCGTGCGCATCGGCGCCGCCCCGGCGATCCGCGCACCGGCGAACGCGGTCATGCAGATCGGCGGGGTGATGGTCGAGTCCTGGGCGAACCAGAAGATGATCAGATGCGCGGCGAGCACCGGCACGCCGAGGTCGCCCAGCGCGGGCGCGCCGAGCGCGGCGATGATGACGTAGGACGCCGTCACCGGAAGGCCCATGCCGAGCACGTAGGACATCAGCCCGATCAGCACGATCGCGATCAACGCCGAGCCCTGCGAGAGCGACAGGATGACCGACGAGAGCTTCACGAACAGCCCCGTCTCGACCGAGACGGTGTAGATGATGGCGGCGCTGCAGAGCAGCGCGGAGAGCGTGATCGCGATCCGGGTCGAGCCCTCGAGCGCGACCACCAGCCGGCCGGGCGTGATGCGGGACTCGGCGCGCAGGAAGCTCGTGAACAGGATCATCACGACGCAGGCCGCGCTGGCGAGGAACGGCGTGAAGTGGAACAGCAGAAGCCCGATCAGCACGATGATCGGCAGGGCCATGTGCCAGCCGCGCCGCAGCACCGCGCCCACCGTGGGCAGGGCGGCGCGATCGAGCCCCATCAGCCCCTGCTTCTTCGCCTTGACGTCCACGTAGACGTAGATCGACGCGAAGTAGAGCACCGCCGGCACGAACGAGTAGGCGAGGATGGTGAGCAGCGGGACGCCGGTGAACGAGGCCATGATGAACACGCCGGTGCCCATCAGCGGCGGCATCAGCCCGCCGCCGAGCGAGGCGGTGGTCTCGATCGCGGCCGCCTCGTGCGGCTTGAAGCCGGTCTGCTTCATCATCGGGATGGTCAGGGCGCCGGTCGTCAGCACGTTGCTGATCGAGGAGCCCGACAGCATGCCGAGGAAGGCGCTCGAGATGACGGCGACCTTGGCGGGGCCGCCGGCGCGGTGCCCGGCGAGCGCGAGGGCGAAATCGGTGAAGATGCGGTCGCCGCCGGTGACCCTGAGGAACGTTCCGAACATGAGGAAGGTGAACAGGAACGTCGCCATGATCCCCATGATGAAATTGAACATGCCCTCGGTGTCCATGTAGAGCATCTCGATCAGGCGGTGGAACGCCACGCCGCGATGCTCGAACACGCCCGGCCAGACCGGCCCGGTGAGCGCGTAGGCCATGAACACGAGGTTCAGCACGACGATGGTGGCGCCGACCGTGCGCCGCGTGGCCTCGAACACGGTCACGATGGCGATGATGCCCATGGTCAGGTCGAGCGTCCCGACCGGATGGAACCCGACGAAGCGCGCGAGCCAGCGGTCGGCGCTGTAGAACGCCCAGGCGAAGGCGGCGGCCGCGGCGAGGGCGAGCAGGTAGTCGACAGCGCCGGGCTGGGTGTCATCGTCGCGCTTCAGCAGCGGGTAGAGCAGGAAGATCAGCGGCACGACGACGAACAGGTGGCCCGCGCGCATGCGCACCTCGCCGATCGTGATGGTGAAGGCGAGGTAGAGCGTGAACAGGGCCAGCGCCACGCTCGCGGCGGTGACGAAGACGCTCAGTGCGCCGCGCGGACGGATCTGCTCCAGCGGATAGATGCGTTCGCGCAGCGCGGCAGGGCTGTCTGCGAGGCTGGCGTCAAGCGAGGCGAGCGGATCGGCCATGACGGGTCCGGGCAGCGGTCGGTCGCCCGGCCCGCGCGGGCCGGCGGAGGCGCTCGGTCAGTGCGCCCAGCCGCGCTCCCGGAAGTAGCGCGCGGCGCCGGGATGAACCGGGATCGGCAGGCCCTTCGCGAGATCCTCGGGCTCCCAGCCGGCGAACCCGGCGAAGGCGGCGACCAGCCGCGGCTTGTTCTCCGCCATCGCCCTGGTGATGTCATAGACCATCGCTTCCGAGAGATCGGCGCGCGCGAACACGATCGTCGAGAGGTCGAGCGTGTTCACGGGCCCGGACTGGCCCGGATAGGTATTGGCGGGAATGACCGAGGGGATGTAGCCGAGCTTGCTCGCCATCGCCTGGCGCACCCGGTCGGGGATGCTGTAGAGCTTGGAGGCGCGCGCGGTCACCGCCTCCTGCATCACCGCGGCGTTGATGCCGATCGTGTTGAAGTAGATGTCGATCTGGCGGTTCTTGTATGCGTCGGTCTGGCTCTGCGAGGCGCCGCTGAGCAGCCGGCTGCCGTTGCGGCGGAGGGACTCGTAGTCGACGCCGTATTCCTGCAGGAACTTGTTGACACCGAAATGGGTTGACGAGCCGACCGCGCCGATCCCCATCGAGACGCGCCGCCCGCCTTTGAGCTGGTCGAAGATGTCGTCGGGGACATCGGCGCCCATGACGATCTGGAAGGTGTTGACGCCGATATTGCCGACCGCGCGGAGGCTGTCGAAGCCCGGCATGTCGAACACCTCGTTGCGGCCCTCGTAGGCGAGGCGCAGGAACGGCCCGAAGGACAGCCCGACCTCGACCTCGCCGCTGCCCACCGACAGCGGGTTGCTGACAGCGCCCTTGCCGGGGCTGATGTTCACCGGCTGGCCGCGATAGCCGGCGTTGACGAGCTCGGCGATCGCGGCCGCGGTCGGGTACCACGCCCCGGTCGGCCCGCCGGAGATGATGGTGATCGGCCGGTGCTCCTTCTGCTGCGCGCGCGCGGCCTGACCGGACAGCGCGGCGGCGGCGATGCCGGGGCCGACATAGCCACGCAGGAACGATCGTCTTGCGAAACGCATCATGGGTCCTCCCGTCGTTCGATCAGGCCGCTGCCGCGGACGCCATGCATCCGGTCGCTCCGCGGGCGGCCGGCGTGGCCGAGTTGGCAGATCAACCTGTTTTTTGCATATCAAACGCTACGGACGCGTTCCGGCCGTGTCAATCGGATTCAGGCGCGCCACCGCGAGCGCCTCCGCGACCCGGATGCGCGCGCGATGCGCCGCTCGGACGCGCACGCACGCACGGTTGACCCATGGCCCGGCATGGTCCATCGTTCTTGAGGACGAACGGAGTTCACATATGCGAACAGACCTCGTCAAGTCCGCCGCCCGCGTGCTCGACCTGCTGGAGCTCCTTGCCGCCGCGCCCGGCCCGGCCCGGTTGAGCGCGCTCGCCGAGCGCATGGCGATCCCCAAGAGCAGCGCCTTCGCGCTGCTCGGCACGCTGGTCGCGAAGGGCTACGTCGAGGAGGAGCGGGACGGGTTCCGCCTGGCTGAACGCCTCCGCGACACCGGCTGGGTCGGCGGCGACACGCGGCGCCTGGTCGCGATTGCCCGGCCGGTGATGGAGCGCACAGCCGAGCTCACCGGCGAGTCGGTGTTCCTCGGCATGCTCACTCCGGCGCAGGAGATCCGCTACGTGCTCAAGGCCGTCAGCGGGAACCCGCTGCGCTACGACGGCGCGCTCGAGCAGACCCGGCCAGCCTACTGCACCTCGATCGGCCATGTCCTGCTCGCCGACCTGGGCGAGCGCGATCTCGATGACTACCTCGCGCGCACCGCGCTGGTCACCTGGACCGATGCGACGCCGACCGATCCGGCGATGATCCGGTCGATGATCCGTGCGACCGCCGCGCGCGGATATGCGCACACGGTGGACAGCCACGTCGCGGGCTGCGCCGGTGTCGCGGCGGCGATCCGCGGTCCTGACGGCCATGCCGTCGCCGGCATGGCGGTGATCGGCCCCACCTGGCGCTTCCTGCCGTCGCGCGACGCCCATGCCCGTGCCGTGCAGGCGGCCGCGGCGGAGGTCTCGGCCGCGGTCGCTGTCGTGCGTCCGCGGGCGGAGCGCCAGGCGTCATGACCCTGCGCGGGGCCGAGCCGGTGCGGCGCGCGGTCGTGCTGGGGGCAGGGATCGTCGGCGTGCTCGCCGCACTCGCGCTGCAACGGCGCGGCTTCGACGTCACCATGATCGACAGGGACGAGCCAGGGCGCGGCTGCTCCTACGGCAATGGCGGCGCCATCAGCCCGGATTTCTGCGTGCCGATCGCGCTCCCCGGCATGCTGCGCCGGGTGCCGAAATGGCTGTTCGACAGGGAGGGGCCGCTGGTCGTGCGCTGGCGCGACCTCCCGGCGTCGCTGCCCTGGCTGATCCGCTGGATCCGCGCGGGGCGGATGGACCGGGTGGAGGCGCATGCGCGCGCGCTGCGGGCGCTGCATGCGCCGAGCTACGGCCGCTACCGCGACATCCTCGGCCCGCGCGCTGCCGGGCTGATCGAGATGACCGGCCAGCTCTATGTCTGGCGCAGCGCGGCGGCCGGCCCGACCGAGGCGCTCGCGCGTCGGCTCCGCGAACGGCACGGCGTCGAGACGCACGCGCTCGCCGGCGACGAGATCCGCCAGATGGACGGCGCGCTCGCGACCGGCTTCACCCGCGGACTGTTCTTTCCCGAGAACGGCCACACGCTCAATCCGCTCCGACTGGTGCAGACGCTCGCACGGCAGATCGAGGAGGGTGGCGGTCGGGTGCTGCGCGGTGAGGCGAGCGACATCGTGCTGGAGAATGGACGCGCCGTGGGAGTGCGGTGTTCGGGCACGACGCTCGCGGGCGACATCGTTGTGGTCGCCGCCGGCATCGCGTCGACGGCATTCGCGCGGGCGCTGGGCGACCGCGTGCCGCTCCAGGCCGAGCGCGGCTACCACGTGATGCTCCCCGAGCCTGGCATCCGTCCGCGCATCAAGATCAGCAACCGTGACCACATGTTCGGGCTGACGCCGATGGAGCACGGGGTACGGATTGCCGGCACGGTCGAGATCGCCCGGCCCGACGCGCCGATGGACGAGCGCCGGCCGCGCGCGATGCTGGAGGTCGCGAAGCGCATGTATCCAGGGCTGTCGGATCGCGGCGCCGCGTTCTGGATGGGCTGCCGTCCGTCCACCCCCGACAGCCTGCCGGTGATCGACCGGGCGGCACGCGCGCGGAACGTGATCTACGCGTTCGGGCATGGCCATACCGGGCTCACCGGCGCGCCGGTGACGGGCGAGCTCGTGGCGGCGCTCGCCACCGGCGAACGCCCACACATCGATCCGGCGCCGTTCCGGCGCGACCGCTTCGGGTGATGGCGGGTCGGGGTCACGGCATCGCCGGTCCGCGCGCCGCCTGGGCCGCGGCGATCGACCTGATCGCATTGCTGTTCGCCCTCTTCCACCTCTACACGGCGAGCTTCGGGGTGCTCGAGGGCATCCAGCAGCGCGTGATCCATCTCGGCTTCGCGCTCGTGCTGATCTTCCTGTCGCGGCCGCTCGGACGGCGCGCCGATCCGGACATCGCCGACCTCATGCTGACCCTGCTCGCGCTCGCGCCGTCGGTCTATCTGGTGATGGAGGACGCGGTGCTCGATCTCCGGATCGGCATCGCCTACGATCGCGACATCGTGCTCGGGACGATCTTCGTGCTCGTGCTGCTCGAGGCAACGCGGCGCGTGACCGGACTCGCCTTGCCGCTGCTCGCAGCGCTGTCGATCGGCTACGCGCTGTTCGGCCGCTGGATGCCTGACGTGATCGCGCATCGCGGCTTCCGGATCGACGACGTGATCGTCACGCTCTATCTGACCACCGAGGGGATCTTCAGCGTCCCGCTCGCGATCTCCGCGACCTACATCGTGCTGTTCATCGTGCTCGGCGCGGTGCTGCAGGCGACCGGAGCGGCGCAATTCTTCTCCGACCTCGCCTATGCGCTGTTCGGCCAGGTGCGTGGCGGCCCGGCCAAGGTCGCGGTGGTGGCGAGCGGCTTCTTCGGCATGATCAGCGGCAGCGCGGTGGCGAACGTCGCCAGCACCGGCGTGCTGACCATTCCGCTGATGCGGCGGCTGGGCTTCTCCGCCCGCTTCGCCGGCGCGGTCGAGGCGGTGGCGTCCTCCTGCGGGCAGTTCATGCCGCCGATCATGGCGGCGGCGGCCTTCGTCATCGCCGAGACGCTGGCGATCCCGTACCTGCAGGTGGCGGCGGGGGCGCTGATCCCGGCGGTGCTCTACTATGCCGCGCTGTTCGTCGCGGTCGATCTGCGCGCGGCACGGCTGGGGCTGCGCGGACAGAGCCGGGCCGAGCTTCCGCCGCTCGGCCCGGTGCTGCGCCAGGGTGTCCATCTGATCCTCGTGCCGGTAACGCTGGTCGTCATGCTGGCCGGGTTCGGCTACTCGCCGCTGAAGGCCGCGGTCTGGACCATCGCGATGAACGTGGTGCTGTATTTCGTTCGCGAGATCCTGATCGCGGACGAGCCGGCGGCGCTGCCGGCGGGGAGCCTGCTCCTCGCGCTGCATGCCGGTGCCGCCGTGCTGCTGCAGCTCGTCGATCACCGGCTGGTCGTCGCGGCCTACATCCTGGCCGTGCTCGCCATGCTGCATCTCGGCCGGATGCCAGGTCGGCCCGTCATGGCGTTCCTGCGCCCGCGCATCGTGACGCTGCTGGAGGCGCTCCGCAGCGGCGCGCGCGGCTCGCTCGAGGTTGCGGTGGCCTGCGCGAGCGCGGGCATCATCATCGGCATGCTGATGCTGACCGGCCTGGGCCTGCGGCTGTCGGGGCTGCTGGTCGATCTCGCTGCCGGCAACCTGCCGCTGCTGCTCGTCCTCACCATGATCGCCTCGCTGATCCTGGGGATGGGCGTGCCGACCCTCGGCGCCTACATCGTGCTCGCGATCCTGGTTGCCCCGGGACTCGTGCAGCTCGGCGTGCAGCCGCTCGCCGCGCATCTGTTCATCTTCTACTTCGGGGTGATCTCGGCGATCACGCCGCCGGTGTGCATGGCCGCCTTCGCCGCGGCCGCGATCTCGGGCGCGCATCCGATGCTGACGGGACTTACGGCGCTGCGGCTCGGCCTGCCCGTGTTCATCGTGCCGTTCATCATGGTCTACCACCCGGCGATGATCCTCGAAGGCAGCGTCTGGCAGATCATCCAGGTCGCGCTGACCGGACTCGCCGGCAGCGCGGCGCTGGCCGCCGGCCTTGAAGGCTACCTGCTCCGGGTGATGGGGATTCCGAGCCGGATTCTGTGCGCGCTGGGTGGCGTGCTGCTGATCTTCGGCGACCTCACCACCGATCTCATCGGCTTTGCCGTGCTGGGTGTGCTCGTCGCCATCCAGGCATGGTCCAGCGCCGCACCGCGCCCCGCCTCGGCCGGCGCCGTTGACAGGAGTGATGCAGCGGAATGACGGGTTACTCGACCGCGGGCGCACGCCCGCCGGTGGCGATCGGTGTCGATACCGGCGGCACGCATACCGACCTGGTGCTGTTCGACCGCGAGCGCCTCGTCACCCTGAAGGTGCCGAGCACGCCGGACGATCTGACGCGCGGCATCGTCGCCGGGATCGGCGCCATCCTCGGCGGGGCCGGCATCGCCGCCGCCGCCGTCGAGCGTTTCGTCTACGCGACCACCTACGTGACCAACCTGATCGTCGAGGGGAAGTCCGCGCGGATCGGGCTGATCACCACGCACGGCTTCCGCGACGTGCTCGAGATCGGCCGCGCCTCGC
>NZ_JBHYDW010000013.1:16621-17614 GCF_051860475.1 Elioraea sp.
CACATCTACGACATCCACTGGCGCCCGGCACCGTCCCTGGTGCCGCGCAGGCTGCGCCGCACCGTGCGCGAGCGCATCGGGGCCACGGGTGAGGTGTTGGAGCCGCTGGACGAGGTGGAGGCGCGCGCCGCGCTCGCCGCGCTGGCCGCCGACGGCTGCGAGGCGATCGCCGTGACGTTCCTGCACGCCTACGCGAATCCCGCACATGAACGCCGCGTGGCTGAACTCGCCCAGGAGGTCTGCCCCGAGGTGGAGGTCTCGATCTCCTCGGACGTGGTGCGCGAGTTCCGCGAGTTCGAACGCACCAGCACCACGGTCGCGAACGCCTTCATCAAGCGGCCGCTGCAATCCCATCTCGGCGCGCTCCGGCGCGAACTCGATCGCGACGGCGTGCACGCACCTGCCTTTGTCATGCGCGGCAATGGCGGCATTTCGACCTTCGAGAGCGCATCCGGCGTGCCGATTGCGCTTGCCCATTCCGGGCCGATGGGCGGCATCATCGGCGGCACGACAGTGGCAAAGGCGTGCGGCCTCACCGACATCATCACCCTCGACATGGGCGGGACCAGTGCCGATATCTCGCTCGTCACCGGCGGCACGCCGGTGCTCACCGGCAGGAGCCATATCGGCCCCTATCCGCTGCTGATCCCGATGCTCGATCTGGTGACGATTGGTGCCGGCGGCGGATCGATCGCCTGGCTCGAGCAGGGCGGCAAGCTGCGGGTCGGTCCGCGCAGCGCGGGCTCGGTGCCTGGGCCAGCCTGCTACGGCCAGGGCGGCGCGGCGGCGACCGTCACCGACTGCAACCTGATCGCGGGGCGGCTCAATCCCGTCTACTTCCTCGCCGGTGCGCGTCCGCTCGATACGGAACGTGCCCGCGCGGTGCTGCGGGAGACGGTCGCCGCGCCGCTCGGGCTCGGGCTCGAGGAGGCGGCACTCGGCGTGCTCGCGATCTCCGAGGCGCAGATGGCGGACGCGATGCGCCTCGTCTCG